>JBAUOM010000040.1:0-9773 GCA_049579765.1 Xanthobacteraceae bacterium | reverse complement strand
TGGCGCGGTTGAGCGCGTTGCGGCTGTCCGGCCGGTTGAGCGCGATGGTGGCGACGCCGTCGGCGAGGCCGTAGCGCACGGTGGTCAGGGTCATATCGCCTTGGCCTCTCTCAGCTGGGCGATGCGCTCGCGCGATAGCGCGAGCCGCTCGGAGAGCACGCGCTCGGTATGCTCGCCGAGCAGCGGGGGGCATTGGACGGTCGGATCGTCCCATCCGTCGAGCTTGAACGGCAGGCGCAACGCGGGGAATTCGCCGACCACCGGGTGGGTGAACTCCTGGACCAGATCGCGCGCGGCAACGTGCTCGTCGGTCAGGATCTCGTCGACCGCGCGGATCGGGCCCTGCGGCACGCCGGCCTGATCGAGCACCCGGGCGACGTCGTCGCGCGGCCGCGCGGCGATGGCCGCGGTGAGCTTTGCCATGACCTCGCCGCGCCGTCTCAGCCGTCCGCTGTTGCTGCAAAGCTCCGTGTCGCCGCCCCACGGCTCGAGGCCGAGCGCCCGGCAGAGCGGCAGCCAATGCTGGTCGCTCGCCGTGATGTGGAGGTAACCGCCGTCGGCGCACAGGAAGCTTGCCGAGGGAACACGGCCGGGATGCTCGGTGCCGAGCCGCGGCGGCACCTCGCCGAGGGCGAAATAACGTGCGGCGGCGAGCGTGAGCAGCGCGATCTGGCCGTCGAGCATGGAAAAGTCGATGTGGCAGCCGCGTCCTTGCGCGGTGCGGCCCGCGAGCCCCGCCAGGATGGCGATCGCCACCCAAAGTCCCGAGGTCAGGTCGGCGACCGGCAGGCCGGGCTTGACCGGCGGGCCGCCGCGCTCGCCGGTGAGGCTCATGATGCCGCCCATGGCCTGGAAGATGGTGTCGTAGCCTTTTCGATGCGCCAGCGGCCCGCTCTGCCCGAAGCCGGTGCAGGAGACATGGACGATGCCCGCGTTGACGGCGCGGATGGCAGCATAGTCGAGCCCGTAGCGCGCGAGCGTGCCGACCGGAAAGTTCTCGACGAGGACGTCCGCCTGCCGTGCGAGGTCGCGGACGATGCCCTGGCCTTCGGCCGTGCGCAGATTGATCGTGACCGACTGCTTGCCGCGGTTGCAGGCGAAGTAATAGGCGCTCTCGCTCGCGCCGTTGCGCGCGACGAACGGCTCGAAGCCGCGCGTCTCGTCGCCGCGGCCGGGCTCCTCGATCTTGATCACGGTCGCCCCGAGCTCGGCCAGGATCATGCTCGCGAACGGACAGGCGAGCACCCGCGACAAGTCGAGGATGGTGACATGATCGAGCGGTCTCATCGCGCTGCTCTCACGGCTGTCGGAACGCGCGCATGCGCTGGTTGACGTCGCGGCCGGCCTCCAGGGCCTGCGCAAACGGGAGGTCGAGCACACGGTAGAACAGCGCCTTGGTCGCGGCCATGGCCGGGCGCTCGACGGCGGCGAATTTTTCCGCGACCGCATGGGCGTCCGCCATCAGTTGCTCGGGCGCGCTCACCCGGTTGACGAGGCCGAGCGCCAAAGCGTGCGCGGCCTCGACCGGCTCGCCGCCCGCGACGAGCTCGAAGGCGGCCTTGCGCCCGACATTGCGCACCAGATTGGCCATAACGACCGCAGCGACGATGCCGTGCTTCACCTCGGGATAGCCGAGCTTGGCGGTCGATGCCATCAACGCGACGTCGCCGGCGAGCGCCAGCCCGGCGCCGCCGCCCATCGCCGCGCCGTTGACGGCGGTGACCACCGGCTTCGACAGCCGCGAAAAAATGCCGTGCAGGTTCATGGTCAGTTCGGCGCGGCGCTCGACGAGCCGTGTCTTGTCGGCGGTGAGCTCCTTGAATTCGGCGAGATCGGCGCCGGCGCAGAAGGCCGTCCCCGCACCGGTGAGCACGATGCAGCGCACGCTGTCGTCCGTTTCGGCATCGCGCAGGCCGTCGAGCAGCGCCTGCGTGAGCGCCTGGTTGAGCGCGTTGCGCTTGTCGGGCCGGTTCATGGTGAGGATGCGCACGGCTCCGCGATCTTCGATCAGCAGCTCGGACATGATTTGCCTCGTCTCAACAGCGAAAGCGGTAGAGGCGCCTCATCGCGGTTCGATCGCGCAATTCATTGTCGTCCCCGCGCAAGCGGGGACCCATATCCCAGAGTCCTCGGTGCATGTCACCATGGGTTCCCGCTTTCGCGGGAACGACAGCAAACTGACGGCGCGCTCGACGTCAATCGAGATTTATGCCGGTCACCTTGACGACCGGCTCCCACTTGGCCTGCTCGGCTTTGATGAACGCCGCGAATTCTGCGGGCGTGGTCGGCGACGGCACGGCGTCCTGCGTGTCGAAATGCTTCTTGAGCTCGGCCGACCGCAACGTGGTGGTCGCGGCCCGCTGCAGCTTGTCCTGGACGTCGGCGGGCAAGCCGGCCGGCGCCACCAACCCGTACCAATTATCGGAAAGCACGGTCTTGAAGCCGGCCTCGCCGGTGGTCGGTACGTCGGGCAAGGCAGCGGTGCGTGTCGCCGAGGTGACCGCCAGCGCCTTGACCTTACCGGCGCGGATATGCGGCAGCAGCACTGGGACGTCGAGCACGATCATCTGGATGTGGCCGCCCAGGAGGTCGTTCACGGCCGGGGCGGCGCCGCGGTAGGGCACGTGCACGAGGTCGATCTTGGCCTCGATCTTGAGGAGCTCGACCACCATATGCGTGAAGGTTCCGATGCCGGCCGAGCCGAAGCTGATCTTGCGCGGATTGGCCCGCGCGTAGGCCACGAGCTCCTGCAGCGTGTTGACGGGCACCGAAGGATGTACGACCAGCACCTCGCGAACGCGCGACACGAGCGTCAGCAGCGCGAGATCCTTTTGCCAGTCGAACGGAAACCTGCTCGTCATGAAGGGAATGGCCGACAGCACGGACCCGCTGCTCAGCCCGATCGTGTATCCGTCGGGCGGGCTCTTGGCGACGGAATCGATGCCCGTCAACCCGCCCGCGCCGGTGCGGTTTTCCAGCACGATCTGCTGGCCGAGCTCAGGGCCGAGCCCGTGGGCAAGGGTGCGCGAGAAGAAATCGGCCGGACCGCCGGCGGGAAACGGCACGACGAGCTTGATCGGCTTCGCCGGGTAGTCTTGGGCCCGCGCGGCCGCGGGCAATAACGCCGTCGCGGACAATAGGGTCATCGCGGGCAACAGCGCCCCGGCGATCAGCGTCGCAATGACGGCACGTCGGCTCATTACCATCCTCCCGCGATCTGCCGGCTTGCCCGCCTGATGCGGGATGCCGCCAGCTTGCTCGCATGATGGATGAATGCACGGGCTTCATCAACCGCTTGCGCGTCCCGCGACCCCGGAAGGCGCCGCGACCGGGTGAAGCACGCCGAGTCCGATCCGGTTCTGCTCTGGAGGGGCGCTCCGATCGAAACGCGTGTCACCGTCGACGAAGACGCGGCCGGCCGTCTGAGGCATAGTGACGGGACGTGTGGTGGCAATCGAGGCGCACATGCCCGAGCATCCGGCGCCGGCCGAAAGCGACATCGAGATCCGGATCGAGGATATTTCCCAGCTGTTTCACTCGCTCGATCCGTTTCCGTTTCGCGAGCGGGACCTCGACAAGGATGCCGAGGAGTTCATCGTCAGTTGGGCGCGGGAGCTGCCCAAGGATCGACCGCTCCGGATCGTCGTGCATTTGCCGGCGGCGCAGGCATCGATTGCCGAAACTCAGGGAATCGGCGCGGCGATCACCCGCTATTTCGATTATCGCGCTCGCATCATCATGCTCGATCTCAAGGAGCTGTTCCGAGTCGGCCGCCGCGCGCTCGCCATCGGTGTCGCCGTGCTCTCCTTCTCGCTCATCGTCGGCCAGACCGTGGTGGCCGCCTTTGTGCCGTACCCCCTTGCCCGGGTGATCGCCGAGAGCCTGCTGATCTTCGGATGGGTCGCGAACTGGCGGCCGATCGAGATATTCCTCTACGAATGGTGGCCGATCGTGCGCCGGCGCAATCTCTACCGGCGGCTCGCGGCGGCGCGGGTGGAGCTCAAGCCCTACAGCAGCGGCGAAGGGCTGCGACTTTCGCCGGAAGATTGAGCAACCCGTCTGGACTGGAGCCGGGTTGCCGCTGCCGTGGCCACGCACGGCCCACGGGCTAAGCGAGGGCGTGCCGTTACGCCGCCTTGGCGCGGTCTGCCGGGTGCGCCGACCTCGAGCCGATGGCGAGGCGGCTCCAGGCGTTGATCATGGCGACGACGATCGACAGATCCGCCAGCTCCTTGTCCGAGAATTGACGCCGTGTTTCGTCGTAGACGGCGTCGGGTGCATGGGAGGTGGCGATGTTGGTCAACGATTCTGCCCACGCCAGCGCTGCGCGCTCGCGCTCCGAGTAGAGCTTGGACTCGCGCCAGGCGTCGAGGAGGTACAGGCGCGCTTCCGACTCGCCAAGTTTGCGTGCTTCCTCGGTATGCATGTGCAGGCAGTAGGCGCAGCCATTGATCTGCGAGACCCGCGTCCTGACGAGGGCCACGAGCTTGTGATCGAGCCCGCACGCCTGCAGATAGTTTTCCACGCCGACGAGGGCGGCGACGCCGTCGGGGGCGGCCGTGTACGGATTGAGTCGTTGCGTCATGGTTGCTTTCCGGTTTGGTTATGCGCGTTGCGATGTCAACGGCGACGGGGAAGACGCGCGCTGCGCTGATTGCGGGTCAACTCCTCGGCGTCGCGCATTGCCGGTATATCGTACAGATGCCGCGTTCAAGTGGCCCGGTAGCGGGCGCAACACCCCGCTCGCATGACACCGTTGCGAATCGGAGAAAGTCGAGGCTCAAATTTCTGTGATGATGCTCGCGCCTTTGTGTCTGGCCGGTGAGCGCCGAACCGGCGACCCTCCGGACGCCAAACGGGAGATCGATCATGACGAGCTACAGCCCAGAACTCATCCAGACGATGCGGGCGGCCCTCGACGAGGTGATGACGAAGATTCCCGTGCACCAAGCCACGCCAGGGCTCAAGGCGCACATGGCCGAGCTCATCTTGAAGGCGGCGGCGCAGGGCCAGACCAGCTACGACGGCTTGGTGGCCGCGGCGTCGGACCAGATCCACACGATCATCTCGATGCTGACGTGAGTTGGCAATGCAATCGGACTGACGCGCGGCTGTTGTCGATGCGGAGTGTCCCGGATGCGGTGCGGCGCGAGCGTGGGCAAGGTATATCCGAAGGCCGCGCCGATGAGCGCGCGAGTGGTGCACCGCTGATCCGGGACCGCCATGGGTGGTAACGGTCCCGGGTCAGCAGCGCACCGCGGTTTGTCTTTCATCTCGATGAGCGACAGCGTGGCTGCAACGCCGTCCAGTTTGCGCAGACTGCGTAAACTTGTCTGCGCTGCTGCGCCCGGGACACGCGAGATGCATTACTGCGCGGCCACTTGCATGTAGCCGTGGCTGATATGCGCAGGCCGCGTCACTCCGCGCGGCCGCTCCTGCGGCGGCATCACGTCGGCGAGCAGGGCGCAGTCGGGAGTGACGACGGCGCCGTCGATCACCACGATGTCGGGGATGAGCCGCTCGCGCACGGCGAGGCGCTCGCCGCGGCAATCGATGAAGGTCCAATCGCCCTCGACCGGGCGCATCACCGTGACATTGGCGCGCGCGCCGGCGCCGAGATGTCCGATCGAGGGATCGGCAAGCACCGCTGCCGGCGTCGCGGTGAGCGCGCGGATGCAGTCGTTGAGGCTCATGCCGAGCCCGACGAGCTTGTTGAGGCCGCCGACGAGCGAATAGTCGAGGATGCTGAAATCGTGGTTGGAGTTGAAGTCGCCGTGCACGTCGGAACCGATCGTGTTCGGCAGGAGGCCCTTGTCCATCATCTTGCGGGCGATGCGGAAGCTGAAATTGATGCCGTGGCCGAGGTCGAACAGGATGCCCTTGGCTTTCGCCTCGAACAGCCAGTCGGGCACCTCCTCGCCGACGCTCATAATGCCGTCCGGCATCGACGAGTAGACGTGCGCCAGCACGTCGCCGGCCTTGAGATAGGGGACGACCTGTCCCATCACGGCGGAGGGCGTGGGCCGGTTGGCCTCGTCGACGGGAAAGAGCTCGCCGGTATGGACGTAGAGCGGCAGGCCGGCGGCCCGGCCCGCCTCGGCCGCCTTGGCGAGCACCTGCGGCCCCCAATGCGACAGGCCGCCGCTCTCCCAATGGCACTTGATGCCCCGGACGAGGTGCGGGTGCTCCTGCGCGACGCGGACGAGGCTCGCGCAATTCACCATGCCCGGATTGTGCAGGGTCGTGCCTTCCATGCCGCCCTGCAGCGCGCCGGCGATGTTGATCGACACGAAGGCGCGCACGTCGGTGCGCGCGGGATCGGCGATGAAGGCCTTGAAGCCGCCGAACGTCCATGCCCCCGAGCTGCCCTGATCGACGATGGTCGTGGCCCCCGAATTGATCCCCGCGGCATCCGCCGGCACGCCGAAATTGGTGACCCACTCGTAGACGTGGACGTGCATGTCGATGAAGCCGGGGCAGACGATGGCGCCGCGGGCGTCGATCTCGCGGCGCGCGGTCATGCCCTGCGCCGCCGTCCCGGTCGCCAGCACGCGGCCGTTGCGGATGGCGACGTCGGCGATCGTATCTAGGCCGTTGGCCGGGTCGATCACGCGGCCGCCGCGCAGCAACAGGTCGGCGCGCGGCGTGGTCGGATTGGCGCTGGTCGCGTTCATGGCCGGGACCTCATCGCAGGCGGGCTTGTTGCAACGGTTCGGCAGCAAAATTCGTACCACCGTTCCGCCATGCTATGCATAAGGCAGCATCGCCGCGGGTGCAATGCGCCGAGATCACGGGGCCGATGTCCCTCGGGCATGTGCATCCATCGCGCGGCGGCCCTGGTGTCGAGCGCCGGATGCGTTCGTCGAAAGGTGTGACAACCGATGGAATTGGGTTTGCGCGGCAAGGTGGCGCTGGTCACCGGCGGCAGCCGGGGCATCGGGCGCGGCATCGCGATCGAGCTTGCCAAGGCGGGCTGCACGCTGGTGCTGTCGGCGCGCGACGAGGCTGCGCTGCGGTCCGTCGCCGGCGAGGTCGAAGTGCTCGGGAGCAGGGCGCATGTCGTGGTCGCTGACCTGCTCGCCGAGGATGCGCCGGAGCGGCTCGCGCAGGCCGTCGGCCGCGAGACCGGGTGCCTCGACATCCTGGTGAACAATGCCGGCGCCGTCCGGCGCGGCGATTTCTTCGCGCTGACGCGCAAGGAGTGGCACGACGGCTTCGGCGTGAAGTTCTTCGCGCATGTCTGGCTGTCGCGCGCGCTGTGGCCGCTGCTGAAAGCGGGCGGCGGCTCGGTGGTTTTCATCGCCGGCATCGGCGCGCGCGCGCCGGTCGCCGACTACATGGTCGGCGCCGCGGCGATCGGGGCGAGCATCGCCTTCATGAAATCGCTCGCCGAGCTGGGCAAGCGCGACGGCGTGCAGGTGCTGGCGATCAACCCCGGATCGGTCGACACCGACCGCTTCCGCCGGCGGCTTGCGCTCATCATGCGTACGACCGGCCTCGACGAGGCGGCAGCGACCGCGCATCACCGCCGCGAGCTCGACATCACCCGTTTCGGCACGCCCGAGGACATCGGCAACATCGTCGCCTTCGCGGTCTCGCAGAGAGGGCGCTGGCTGCACGGCACCGCCATCGACATCGACGGCGGTCAGGTCGATCCGCTGCGCATGTTCCGCTACGACGCGCCCGAACCTCGCACGTCCGGATAATGCTGCGCGCGGCCAGTCCCGGCGCGAAGCACCGCGCTTGTTCTCGCTCCGCCGGGCGCAGAATGCCGTAACGACGGACCGGGGCCGGTGAGGGGGCGAGCCTAGTCGGTCCTGGGGCCGAAGTAGGTCGAGCCGTAAATCACCACCGCCCAGACGATCGCCAGCACCACGATCGCAAGCACCAGCACCATGATTCCGTTGATCATCATGTCTTCCTCCCCGGAGAGCTTCGTCTTGTTTGCCGCGAACATATCGCATCCGGGCCCGGACCAATAGCCGGAGTGCGCACGACGGCGCCGCCACGGTAATGAACGGCGGAGGGGAATGCGGGCGGTCCCTCCGGTGCCGACCCCGGATTTCGCTTCCGCTGCATCCCGGCTGCGGGCGTCCGCGCTGTGCGCTCAGATCAGCTTCAATGCCTTGAGGCTGGCGTGGCCGTCCTTGCCGACGATGAGGTGGTCGTGCACGGCGATGCCGAGCGGGCGCGCAATGTCGATGATAGCCTGCGTTATCTCGATGTCGGCGCGCGAGGGCGAAGGATCGCCGGAGGGATGGTTGTGCAAGAGCAAACCATGCAAACTAGCCCGCTGATCGCGTTGGAGTTTTTGTGGTCGCCCGAGATGACAGGGGGCGTGCATTGGGGGCGGTAAGTGGTGTTTGCTCGTGATCATCACGTTGGACCACACACTCGTTCTCACCAAGCACTTTGGATCACGGGCAATCACCAAATTCTCCGGAGCGCAGGGAAGCAAACTACGAATCTGGGGGTCAGGAGTTCGAATCTCTTCGGGCGCGCCAGCTATCTTCCTGAAGCACAATCGATTTCAAGACCGATCAAAGACCGCCCCAGACTAAAATTTCCGTTTAGTCTGGGGTTTAGTCTGGGGAAATTTCAAGAGATTTCTTCCGCTGGCCTGCGCTCCAGACAATCGCAGCGCCGCTCGTAACCTCAATCGACACCGTGCATTGCTCGACGGCACACAAAATGCGCGACGGCGAGCCGCCGTTCGCTCAGAACACGACCGATGTGATCAAGGACTTGGTCCCGAATATCGGGCACGCGGTGCGGGCGCGATCAGCGGGCACGCATTACAATGCATCATGCGCCGGATAGGTCGGCCGGTCCCAAGTAGGTGATATCGATACGGCCGACGTCCTGAGCCACCTGGGCGCGCAACAGCCCGGCCCTCCCTGGGTTGAGCGCGGCTTGCACCGTGCCGAGCGGCGTGCCGTCGGTCGAGAGCACGCGATGTTGACCGGCCCAGTGATGAATCTGGACGGAAGTGCCCGGCGGAGGTGGCGCGACGAGCCATGCCACGTTTGTCCAGTACCGGCGACCCGTCCAAGTGCGATTTTCGCGTGGCGTAAAGCTCTGCGCGAAATCCGTCCACATCGCCTTGGTCTCCGCGGTCGGCCAATCCGGTTGCGCGCTCCAACCGCCACTGCTTCGGAATTGAGCCATTGCCGAAGTTCCTGGCCGGTTTGGAAGGTGGCGCCGGTATCGGCGACGGCTTTGATGGCGGCGAGCCGCGAGTTGAAGCCGGCCTGGATGAGGATCGACGCTGAACGGTTCAGCGTACCGGTTTCAACAGCGGGAACGGCGAGGCCAAGCTCATGATCTTCGAGTGGAAGATCAAAGACGCCGACCGTATCGCCATTCGCGGCTGCGCGAACGCGGATCGCCTCCATGGCCCAGGGAAGGCGATAGACCAGACCTCCCTCGATGAACTGCAGCGTCTCCGATTCCTGACCCGCGGATGGCGGCAAGAGGCTGGCCGAGAAGCCAAGCACGCAGGATGTCCCGCCAATTTGCTGGCATCGGGTCCGGCGTGAAGGGGTAGAACGTGAAGACCCGCTCGGCTAGAGCCGTGATGGCGGCTATCGCCGCCTCGGTGTCGCCCTGGAGAATGGCGCCATTGGCCTGGATCAGCAGAAGATTGGCGTCCGCAGCGATCGCGTCGAGCGCATGCCCAGTCGTCAACCCGACCCCGGCCAGGAAATAAGCCCGGCGGCGCGCTGCCGTCGACTGACTCCAGATAAATCGGCTGCGGGAGACAAGGCCCGCCT
>JBAUOM010000039.1:0-5122 GCA_049579765.1 Xanthobacteraceae bacterium | reverse complement strand
CTTTCGCATGGGGGCCGCTCGCCGGGGGCACCGTCGGCGCCGGCATTATCTTGCTCTCGCTGCTCATGGCCGCCGGGCTCGACGGCGCCGCGGTGGTCGCGACTGACGCCGTCATCTCGGTCGGCATCGGGTTGACAAAATTGGCGACCTTCGGACTTGCCGGTGTGGTGACCGAAAAGGTGATCGCGATCGCACTGCTCATCGGCGTCGTCGCCTTTCCCGGCGCCTTCCTCGCCAAGGCGCTGATCGCACGTCTGCCCGTGCATCTCCACAGCGCCATCCTCGACGCCATCGTAGCCGGCGGCGGCGTGGCGATGATCGCACACGCATTCGTGTGATGAGACGGCGCGAAGGTAGACCGCAGCGGGCGATGCGCCGCCTGCGGCGAAGCGCGCCCTCGATGCAATGAACCGCTTAGAGCGGGATGATTTTCGTTGAATCATCATCCCGCTCTAAGCTTTTGTTTTGCGCGTGATCTTTTCCGAAAACCGGTATCCACTTTTCGGGATCACGCGCTAGGCTCGCTTGCGGCTCTTCACCGTTTTCACCGCATCGGCGGCCGGCGGATCGGTCGCTTCCGGCTCTTCGTCGTCGCCCTCGTCGTCGCTTTCGTCCTCGCTCTCGTCGCCCAGATCGTCCTCGGTCGCATCGGGCGCGGCGGTGAGCGTGACGCTCGGAATGGATTCACGGAACAGTTCTCCGTCCTCGCCGAGCCAAAGGCATTCGACACTCGCTTCCTCGATCGCCGCCACGGTCATCGGTTGTCCGCCTGATTTTAGAAACACGACGTCTCCGGGCTCGAACGCCATGGCGTCCTCCTGTTCGTGGCTGGGGACGCCAGCCTATCCACCGTCCATGACAACCGGATCACGGCCACTTCACCACCGGCGGCAGCGACGAGAGGATCGCGTCGACGTTGCCGCCGGTGCGCAGCCCGAAGATGGTGCCGCGGTCGTAGAGCAGATTGAACTCGACATAGCGGCCGCGGCGCACGAGCTGCTCCTCGCGCTCGGCCTCGCTCCAGGGCGTCGTGAAATTCCGGCGCACCAGCTGGGGATAAATGTTCAAAAAGGCGCGGCCGACGTCGCGGGTGAAGGCGAAGTCCGCCTCGCGGTCTCCGCTGTCGAGATAGTCGTAGAAAATGCCGCCGATGCCCCGCATTTCGTTGCGATGCTTGAGGTAGAAATACTCATCGCACCAGCGCTTGTACTTCTCGTAAGGCGCCACGGACGCGTGGGCGTCGCAAGCCTGCCGCATGGCGGCGTGAAAGGCGATCGTGTCGGGATCGTCCTGCCTGCGGCGCATGTCGAGCACGGGCGTCAGGTCGGCGCCGCCGCCGAACCAGACCTTGGCGGTGGCCACCAGGCGCGTGTTCATGTGCACCGCCGGAACGTGCGGATTGCGCGGATGGGCGATCAGCGAAATGCCGGAGGCCCAGAAGCGCGGGTCGGCTTCGGCGCCGGGGATTTCCTTGCGGAATTCCGGCGCAAACCGGCCGAAGACGGTCGACACGTGAACGCCGACCTTCTCGAACACGCGGCCTTTCAGAATCGACATCACGCCGCCGCCGCGGGGGTCGGCTTTAGCCGACCCGGCACTTGAATCGCCGATCTCGGGTAAACCCGAGATCGGTCGCTCGCCGTCTTGAGCGGTGCGGTTCCATGGCGTGCGCACAAACCGGCCCGGCATGCGGTCGGCGAATGGCGCGCCAGCGGGCAACTCGACCTCGAGCCGCTCGAACGCTGCGCAGATGTCGTCGCGCAACGTTTCGAACCACGCTTGCGCGTCGACTTTGTGCGCTTCCAGCAGGCTGGCGCTCATTGCTGCCTCCGGCCTTCCTTAGAGCATCGCCCGCCGGCAGTCACCGGCGGGCATGTCGATACCATTGCCGGTGCGCGCAGCCACTTCGGAAGGGGAAAATTTCCGCTGAGCTTTTTTTTGCCATTGTTTCGAGGAACGCTGGCGGTGTGGGGGACGTTGGGGGTGCGTAATGTCGACCTCCCGCTTGCGTGGGGACTTGGCAGGCAGGTGGCGACGAGCGCCAGCAAGCGATGCGGGTGAGGGGTAGCGCCCAGGGGCGTGAGATTTCCCTCACCCGCCTCGTACTTTCGGGACATCGGCCCGCGTGACCCCAGCCTCTGGGCTTGCCGGGGCCGATGATGCGACCTGCCGCATTGCTTCGCCTGCCGCCATCGCCGCCGCCACCGCCACGTTGAGCGAGCGCAAGCCTTCCCGCATCGGAATGACGAGCCGAGCGTCGGCCGCCGCATGCACGTGCTTGGCCACGCCCGACGACTCGCGGCCGAACAACAGCACGTCCCCGCGGCGGTAGGCGTGGTCGAGATAGGACACGCGGGCGCGCGTGGTGAACAGGACCAAACGCGCGCCGGCGGCGGCGCGCCAGGTCTCGAATGCCTTCCAGCTCGCATGGCGTACGAGCTCCACCCGGTCGAGATAGTCCATGCCGGCGCGGCGGAACGCCCGATCGGTGGTCGGGAAGCCGGCCGGCTCGATGATGTGCGCCTCGCCGCCGAGGCAGGCGCAGAGGCGCAGGATCGTCCCGGTATTCTGCGGGATGTCGGGCTCGAAGAGGGCGATGCGCATGTCGTGCTGGCCGTGATTGTAAGCCGCGGCGGGGCGAGCGTTACGCGCCGCTGCGGGATGAAGAGTCACTCGCGCAAGGCAGTTCCCCGCCGCGAAAACGGCGCGCCGGGGCGTTCCCGCGCCCGCCCACGCGTTGAGCCCCGCTCGCCGCGAAAAGCCGTGACGTACAAACGCGTTATGCGACTTGTGGTCATCGCGGGGCGTCTCCGCACTGTCCCCACTTGCGCTCCCCTGGCAAGGGTGCCAATAAAACGCCGCTGGATCGAGCCGCTTGGCCTCTTGCTCGCAGGGTGGAGAGCGGCCGGTTCGCCCGCCGCCGCCAGGCGGCGTCTCCGAGTCGGGCGCCGGAGAAGCCAGCGGCCTGCGCGGAGGCTAGATTGGGCAGCCTGCGCAAGCCGGCTGCGGGCGGACCGACGGGACAAGAAAGGAACTGCATCCGTGACCACGATGTCTTCGGCCGAGCCGACACGTCGCGATTTTCTCTATATCGCGACCGCCTCCGTCGCAGCGGTCGGCGCCGCCGCCGTGGTCGTGCCGCTGATCGCGCAGATGAACCCCGACGCTTCGACGATCGCGGCCGGCGCGCCGATCGAGGTCGATCTTTCGCCGATCGCCGAAGGCCAGGTGATCAAGGTGTTCTGGCGCGGCAAGCCGATCTACGTCAATCACCGCACCCCGAAGCAGATCGAGGAAGCGCAGAACGTCGACGTGGCCAAGCTGCCCGATCCGCAGCCGGATTCGGCGCGGGTCAAGCCCGGTCACAGCCAGTGGCAGGTCCTGATCGGAATCTGCACCCATCTCGGCTGCATCCCGATCGCGCATCAGGGGCCCTATGACGGCTATTTCTGCCCCTGCCACGGGTCGGTCTACGACACCTCCGGCCGCATCCGTCAGGGGCCCGCGCCGCTGAATCTCTTCCTGCCGCCCTACGAATTCCTCTCCGACACCAAGATTCGGATCGGCTGACGGCCTCTCGACTTTCGACTTTATCTTGCAAGGTTCGACCATGAGCGGACATCAGGATTACAAGCCGCAAAGCGCATTCATGCAATGGATGGAGCGGCGGCTGCCGATCGCCGGGCTGGTCTATTCCTCCTTCATCGTCTATCCGACGCCGCGCAACCTGAACTACTGGTGGACGTTCGGCGGCATCCTCGCCTTCATGCTCGGCGTGCAAATCGTTACCGGCGTCGTATTGGCGATGCACTACACGCCACACGTGGACTTCGCGTTCAACTCCGTCGAGGAGATCATGCGCGACGTCAATTACGGCTGGCTGCTGCGCTACCTGCACGCAAACGGGGCGTCGATGTTCTTCCTCGCCGCCTACATCCACATGTTTCGCGGCATGTATTACGGCTCCTACAAGGATCCGCGCGAGGTGCTGTGGATCCTCGGCGTGATCCTCCTGCTGCTCATGATCATGACCGGCTTCATGGGCTACGTGCTTCCCTGGGGTCAGATGAGCTTCTGGGCGGCCACGGTGATCACCAACCTGTTCTCCGCCATTCCGCTGGTCGGCGAGTCGATCGTCACCTGGCTGTGGGGCGGCTTCTCCGTCGGCAATCCGACGCTCAACCGCTTCTACTCCCTGCACTACCTGTTGCCGTTCGTCATCGCCGGCGTCGTCGTCCTGCACATCTGGGCGCTGCACATGGTCGGGCAGAACAATCCGGCCGGGGTCGAGCCCAAGACCGAGGAGGACACGGTCGCGTTCACGCCTTACGCGACCATCAAGGACTCCTTCTTGATGGTGGTGTTCTGCATACTGTTCGCTTGGTTCGTGTTCTATATCCCGAACTTTCTCGGCCATCCCGACAACTACATCCCCGCCAACCCGGCGGTGACGCCGACGCACATCGTTCCGGAGTGGTACTACCTGCCGTTCTACGCCATCCTGCGCGCGATCCCGAACAAGCTGCTCGGCGTGATGGCGCTCGGCGCCTCGATCCTGATCCTCGCCTTCCTGCCGTGGCTCGATACGTCGAAGGTGCGCTCGGCGCGATACCGTCCGCTCTACCGCCAGTTCTTCTGGGCCTTCGTGGTCGTCTGCGTCGGCCTGGGCTGGCTCGGCTCCAAGCCGCCGGAGGGCAATTACGTGCTCTTCGCGCGCATCTTCACGGTCTACTACTTCGCCTATTTCCTCGTGATCCTGCCGGTGCTCGGCAAGATCGAGAGAACCAAGCCGTTGCCGAACTCGATTTCCGAATCGGTGTTGCGCGAGGGCAAGCCGCTCGGGGCGCCGGCGCCGCCCGCGTTGAAGGCTTGAGGGCACGACGCCATGGTCATTGCGCGCACTATTCTCGCTCTCGCGGTCTCGTTCGCTGCGCTCGTGTCTCCCGCGCTCGCGCAGGAGCACGGTACGCCCGCGCCGCCGATGAACCGGTGGTCGTTCGCCGGTCCGTTCGGCAAATTCGATCGCGGCCAGCTCCAGCGCGGTCTAAAGGTGTATCGCGAGGTCTGCCAGGTCTGCCACGGCTTGACCTTGGTGGCGTTCCGCACGCTCGCGGATCCGGGC
>JBAUOM010000038.1:0-27543 GCA_049579765.1 Xanthobacteraceae bacterium | reverse complement strand
CCACCCACCAGATGCCGCCGAGGACGGTGATGAAGCGGTCGTTGGGATGGAAGTGCGGCTTGCTGAAGTGATCGCCCTTGAGCCATTTGTTGAGGACGACATAAAGCCCCGGCTTCGAGGGATCGCCGACCAGCACGGAGTTCTGCGAGCCGGCCGCGCTCGGCGGATTCCACTTGATCTGGTCCGGCAGCTTGTAGACCAGTGCGGCCGGATTGAGCTCGGCTGCGAAGCCGGGCGTCGCCGCGCCCAGCGCGACCAACGCAGCGACCGGCAGGTGACGCCAGGAGCACAGGCGTGCGGGCATTTTTTCTTCCTTCCTCCCGTGTCGAACGTTTCTTCGGGGCGGGGAGGATAGTCTCGTTCGCATCGGCGGCAAAGACCGCGATCGGCGCAGGCGCGCCAGCCGGGGCCGCGTGGAGCGGAGAAACGAGCTATTCCGCCTTCCACGGAATAATGACGCGCTCGAGCTCGTTGAGGCCGAGCGTGATGAGGTAGCCGATGATCGCGATTACGAACAGGCCGACATACATCTGCTCGACCGCGAACGTGCTCCATGCGCTCCAGATCAGATAGCCGAGGCCGCTCTTTGCCCCCACCATCTCCGCGACCGCGATCAGCACGAGGCCGATGCCGATGCCGAGCTTGAAGCCGGTCATGATTACCGGCAGCGCGCCCGGCAGTGCGATGGTCCAGAATGTGTTCCAGCGGTTGGCCTTGTAGTTGCGCCCGACGTCCAGATAGATCTTGTTGATTTCGAGCACCCCCGTCGTTGCGTTGATCACCACCGGGAAGAAGACGCCGATCGCCACCATGAAGACCTTCGACGCCTCGCCCAGACCGAAGATCAGCAGTGCCAGCGGCAGGATGGCGCTCTTGGGCACCGGGTAGGTCGCCGCGACGAGCGGATCGAACAGCGCGCGGATCGGGCGATTGAGCCCCATGGCGATGCCGAGGACGAGAGCCGGCACGCCCCCCAGGATCGCGCCGTAAAGCAGGCGCTGCATGCTCACCGCGGTGTGTGTGACGAGTTCGCCCGAGCGCAGCATCTCGATCATCGTCGCCACCACGCTGGAAGGCGCCGGAAAGAATCGCGTATCGATGAAGCCGAAGCGGGCGCACAGCTCCCACAGTACCAGCAGCGCGAGCGGCGAGATCACGTTCAGCAGTCGGTCGCGGGTGCGCGCCGACATCCTGGCGGCCGCCTCGGGCGCGGTCGAAATCGTCTGTACGCTCATGATTTCATCTCCTCCTCCTGCTTGCGCGCCCGATGCACCTCTTCGCGCAGGCTCGACCAGATATGCGCGATCAGCTCGCCGTATTGCGGGCTCTTCTGCAGCTCCATGATGTTGCGCGGGCGCGCGAGCGGCACCGGCACGAACATCTTCACTTTGCCCGGCTGCGCGGTCATGACCATGATCCGGTCGCCGAGAAAAGCCGCCTCGTCGACCGAGTGGGTGATGAAGACGACGGTCTTCTTGTGCTCCTCCCAGATGCGCAACAGCTCCTCCTGCAGCAGGAGCTTGTTCTGGGCGTCGAGCGCCGAGAACGGCTCGTCCATCAACAGGATTTCGGGATCGTTGGCGAAGGCGCGCGCGATCGAGACACGTTGGCGCATGCCGCCGGACAGCTGGTGCGGGTAGTACTTGGCGAAACGGCTGAGGCCGGTGCGCGCAAGATAGTGTCCGACCACGTCCTTGATCATCGAGTGCGGCGCACCGCGCATCTTGAGACCGTAGGCGGCGTTGTCCCAGACCGTCATCCAGGGAAAGATTGAGTCGCCCTGGAAGATCATGGAATTCACCGGCCGCTGCGAATTCGGCGTCTCGATCTCGATCCTGCCGGAGCTGACCGAATCAAGGCCGGCAAGGATGCGCAACAGCGTGGTCTTGCCGCAGCCGCTCGGCCCCACGATCATGAAGAATTCGCCGTGGGCGATATCGAGCGAGATGCCATCGATGGCGGTGAGCTTGCCGAATTGCTTGCGGAGTTCGCGGATGCGAATGGCCGGCCGTTCCGACAGCGGTTCGGAGGCTTCGAGCTTGGCGAGCGGACGGATCATGCACGGTCCTTGGGGCGTCAATTTGCCGGGCCAAGCCACCGTTCACAACTCCAATCTTTCGGATGGATCTGTGCGCCCGGAGCTCGCAAAACCGCGCGCCGTGACCGCATGCCGGCGATGCGGCAGGGGGACGGCGCGCGCAACTGCACGCTGTGCAGGCCGCGACGGCATGATCCGGTTTTCGAGCGGCTCCTCTGCCGCGCTGAACAACAAGGCTCCGGGTCGGCACGCGCGCGGCGATCGGGAATTGGCCTGCAGGAAGCTCGCCCGCGGCACGGTGGAGTCGTGCGACGTGTTGAATGTGATTTCCCTTTCCGGCATGGAATGAAAATCCGCGTGCGCGGCTGCTTCATCAATGTCGATATTTTCTCGCGGGCAGCCGTCCGACGCGCGGCTCGCGGCGCAGATTCGGGAGACTAGCGTCGCCGGAGTGCACCAGAGGCCGAGCGCCGGCGATGGGCAACGGCCCATGCGATGAATGCGATTTGCCATGTTCGCGATCGCTGCTAGAAGGCGCACCGTCCCCCGCAGGCAGCGAACGAGCAACATGAAGCGCAGCAGCGATCGAATTCTCACCACGCATGTCGGCAGCCTGATCCGGCCGCAGCCGCTGCAGGAGTTCCTGCGTGCGAAGCAGGCGGGCAGGCCGTTCGACCAGAGCGCCTATGACCAATGCCTGACGCGATCGGTCGCCGACGTCGTACGGCGGCAGGCCGAGACCGGCATCGACGTGATCAGCGACGGGGAGTTCGGCAAATCGATCAGCTGGTCGCAATATGTGCTCGAGCGCCTGAGCGGCTTCGAGCGGCGTCCGGTCAAGCCGGGGGCCAACCCGTTTCAGCGCGGGGCCGACCGGGCGCGCTTCGGCGAGTTCTACGCCGAGCTCGATGCGCGCGAGGAGGTGGCGACCCGGACCGATTCCGTGTGCGTGGGGCCGATTGCCTATACCGGCCAGCAGGAACTCCAGCGCGATATCGACAACTTCAAGGCCGCGCTCGCGGGGGTGGAGGTCGAGGAGGCGTTCCTGCCGGTAGCGGCGCCCGCGAGCGTGATCCCGGACCGCAAGAACGAGTACTACAAGAGCGACGAGGAATGCCTCGTCGCCATCGGCGCGGCCATGCGCACGGAATACAAGATGATCGTGGAGGCCGGCTTCGTGCTGCAGCTCGACGACGCGCGTGCCGCGGTGACCTACGATCGCATGGTGCCGCCGGCAAGCTTCGCCGACTACCGCAAATGGGTGGACATGCACATGGACGTGCTCAACCAGGCGATCGCGGGGCTGCCGCCGGATCGCATCCGCTATCACGTCTGTTGGGGAAGCTGGCCCGGACCGCACACGACCGACGTGCCGCTCAAGGATATCGTCGATCTCATCCTGAAGGTGAACGTGGGCGCCTATGTGATCGAAGGCGCCAATCCGCGACACGAGCACGAGTGGAAGGTGTGGGAAGACGTGACTTTGCCGGAAGGGAAGCTGCTCATCCCCGGGGTCATCAGCCACGCCACCAACGTGGTGGAACATCCCGAACTGGTCGCCGAGCGCATCGGCCGCTATGCGCGGCTGGTCGGGCGCGAGAACGTGTTGGCGGGGACGGATTGCGGATTCGCGCAGGGCCCGTTCTACCGGCGGGTCCACCCGTCGATCATGTGGGCGAAGCTCGAGGCGCTCGCGCAGGGCGCGCGCCTCGCCAGCAAGGAATTGTGGAATTGACGGTCGGTCCGACTCCTCAACCCTTCTTCGACAACGCCCAATCGATGCTGAAGCGGCCCGGCCCGGTCACAAATAGCAGGAGGGTCCCGCCGAAGATGGCGAGGTTTTTGAGGAAATTGTTGTACTGCCCTCCCATTTGTGCGGGCGGGTATTCCCAGTAGCGATGCGCGAGGGCGGTCGCAACGATCAGGAACAGGAGGCACACCAAGGTGGCGTAGCGAGTCGCAAAACCGAGGATCAGGGCAGCGCCGATCAAGAATTCGACCGGTGCCCCGATCCAGGATCAGAACTCGGGATTGGGAACTTTGAGATTGGTAAGGTAGGCGGCGTACCCACCCATGTTCATGAGCTTGCCCCAAGCGCTTGCGAGAAAGAGCCAGCCGATCAGGATGCGGCCTATCAGCGCCAGAACCTCGGCGGCATTGCCGGCGATGCCGTCGGCATGTGACAGCAGCGGGTGCGACGATTGGGTTGATTGAACGGACATGATTTCCCCCTCGATGTTCTTTGCTGTTCGCGCAAGTTTCCTCACCCTCGCCTTCTGTCGGGTCTCGATGGGCGAGCAAGCGCGGCGCGATGAAGCGCTAGACCAGCTTACCCGGTCGGAGCCATAAGTGCATAGAGGCTTGCGCCCGCGGGGATCCGCGATTTGTGCGCCGCCCGGGTCAGAGAGAGAGAGAGAGAGAGTGGGAACTGTTGCACGCTGCCCGGGTTGGCCAGCGGAAGCCGAAGCATGGAGGCGCGATCGTGCCGCTGAAAATCGTTCAATTCCTCGCAGTCGTGCTGACGGCGCTTGCCTTGGTGCCGGGCGGCGCGCACGCCTTCGTCATCCCCAACAAGATCGAGCTTGGGGCCGAGCAATACTTCATCGTGCAGAACATCTACCGCGGCTGGGCCTGGTTCGGCATCGCGCTCTTCGGCGCACTCCTCGCCGATCTCGCGCTGGCGTTCATGCTCCGCCGCCGGAACGGCGCACCGTTTGCCCTGGCGCTGTTTGCATCCGGCTGCTTGGCCTTGACGCTGGTCATCTTTTTCGTCTGGACCTATCCCGCCAACCAGATCACCAACAACTGGACCACGATCCCCGATGCTTGGGAGTATTTTCGCCGGCAGTGGGAATATTCGCACGCGGTCAACGCCGCCATAACCTTCGTGGGGCTGTGTTCGGTCACCTTGTCAGTGGTGACGACGAGGGAATGAGCGCGGGCGCGCGGGGTTCGACTCATCGACAGCTACCTCGTTGAAGGTTGCACGGCGGTTGTCTATCGTCGCCTCGATCATTCGACATGTCAGGGAGGAATTGGAATGACCTTTGCGCCGCGTATCGTCGCGCCTATCACCTGCGTTCCCGCGCTCGCTTCGCTGGCCGCGATGGCGCTTGCTTTGAGTTTTTCGTGGCCGGTCTCTTCCCGTGCCCAGGATTATCCGACGCGCTCGGTCAAGATCGTCGTGCCGTTCGGGGCCGGAGGGCCCGCAGATGTCTACTCGCGGGTTCTTGCCCAGCACCTGTCCGAGACGCTCAAGCAGCCTTTCGTGGTGGAGGATCGCCCGGGCGCCGGCTCGATCATCGGCAGCGACGCGGTGGCGAAATCGCCGCCCGACGGCTACACGCTGCTGGCAATGTCGAATACCCACACCACGAACGAATCGCTCATCCCCAACAAGCCGTTTCAGTTGATGCGCGACTTCGTGCCGGTGGCGGGGATCAACTATTCCGACCTGGTGATGGTGATCCACCCGTCCGTGCCGGCGAAGGACCTCAAGGAGTTCATCGCTTATGCGAAGTCGAAGCCCGGGCAGCTCAACTACGCCTCGTCCGGGGCCGGCACGCCCTACCACATGGCGGGAGAGTTGTTCAAAGCGATGAGCGGCACCGACATCGTGCACGTGCCGCACAAGGCGTCGGGCGAAATGCGCAACAGCGTCATCGGCGGCCACGTGCAGATGGCGTTCGACGCCATCACCACCATGGCGGCGAACGTCAAGGCCGGCCAAGTGCGGGCGCTGGGTACCTCCGCGGCCAAGCGCTCGACCGTGCTGCCCGATGTCCCCACCATCGCGGAGGCGGGCGTGCCCGGCTACGAATCGACCATCTGGCTCGGAATCATGGCCCCGGCCGGCACCCCGCAGGCGATCGTCGAGAAGCTCAATGCCGAGATCAACAAGGTGATCAGCAGCGCCGAGGTGAAGCAGGCGTGGGACAAGCAGGGAGCGGTGCCGCTGGTGATGACGCCCGCCGAGTTCGATACTTATCTGCGCAAGGACATCGAGAAATGGGCGCAGGTGGTGAAGGTCTCGGGCGCCAAGGCACAGTGACCTCGTCCGGCGACACCGCCGCTGACGACGCCGATTCGAGGCCCGGCAGGAGATGCCGCGGCCTCGCGCTCCTTTGATATTGCGCGCGCGCCTTAAAGGGCCGAAAATATCGGCACATCCGGCGAGCGCGGCAGGCTAACCGCCGAGGAGGAAACCATGCTCTCGACGCTGAAGTTCGAGATCATCCTGTGCGGACTGGCGCAGCTTCTCAGATACGCCGCCTGGCGCTATCCGGTCTTCCGCGCGCGGCTCAAGGAGCGCAACCTCGTCGCGCAGTTCAAGGCGCGCGACGAGGAGATCGGCCGCTGGTTCGCCGTCCGCGACGGCAAGGTCACTTCCGGGCGAGGACTGCGCGCGGACGCCGACGTCACGGTCGGCTTCAAGTCCGCCGCGGTCGGCGCCGATCTGCTCATGCCGCCGATCAACTGGCTCGACCAGATCAACGCGCAGAAGGATTTCAAGCTCACCGTCGAGGGACCCGAGGATCTCAGCAACTGGTTCGCGCAGACCGTCATGATGAGCCAGAGCGTCGGCCTAAAGATCGGCACTCGGCTTGCGGATGGCACCATGCGTTATTGCAACATGACCAATGGCGGGCCGGTCTTCGTCTATGTCAAGGATGGCAGGATCGTCCGGATGACGCCGATCGACTTCGGCGACGACGATCCGCCGCCGTGGACGATCGAGGCGCGCGGACTGAAGCTCACGCCGCCGCGCAAGACCACCCTCGCTCCGCATGGGCAGAACGCGAAGTCGATCGTCTATTCGCCGGATCGTCTGCTCTATCCGATGAAGCGCGTCGACTTCGATCCCAACGGCGAGCGCAATCCGCAGAACCGCGGCAAGTCCGGCTATGTGCGCATCTCCTGGCAAGAGGCGCTCGATCTCGTCGCCGACGAGATCAAGCGGCTCAAGCGCACATACGGGCCGGGCGTCATGACGGTGTCGCATGGTTCGCACCACACCTGGGGCAATATCGGCTACTACCTGTCCGCGCTGTTCCGCTTCCGCAACGCCGTCGGCTATACGCAGATCCACCACAACCCCGACAGCTGGGAGGGCTGGTACTGGGGCGCGGTGCATCACTGGGGCTACACGCTGCGCGTCGGCCAGTCCGAGACCTACGGCACGGTCGAGGACTGCCTGCAGAACTGCGACATGATCGTGTTCTGGGCGGCCGATCCCGAGAGCACCAGCGGCTCCTACGGCGCGCAGGAAGGCACCGTGCGCCGGCAATGGCTGAAGAACCCGAAGCTCGGCATCAAGGTCGTGCACGTCGACCCGTACTACAACGCGTCCGCACAATTCCTTCCGGGCAAGTGGTTCGCGCCGAGGCCCACCACCTCGGTCGCCATGGCGATGGCGATCGCCTATGTCTGGATCAAGGAAGATCTCTACGACAAGGCTTACGTCGAGACCCACACCGTCGGCTTCGACAAATGGAAGGCCTACCTCCTCGGCGAGGAGGACGGCGTGGCGAAAACTCCCGAATGGCAGGAGAAGGAGACCGGCGTACCGGCGAAGGACGTGCGCGCGCTGGCACGCGAATGGGGCAGAAAGCGCGTCTATCTCGCGCCCGGCGGCTGGGGCAACGGCCACGGCGGCGCCTGCCGCAACCAAACCGGCATCCAGTGGGCGCGCGTGATGGTGTGCCTTACGGCGATGCAGGGCCTGGGCAAGCCCGGCGTCAACATGGGCAATCTGCAGTGGGGCTGCCCGCTCGACTTCCAGTTCTATTTCCCCGGCTACGCCGACGGCGGCATGTCCGGCGACCTCGAGAACACCGCGATGCCGGTCGAGCTTTACCAGCGCATGCCGCAGCTCCCGAGCATGGCCACCACGTTTCAGCGCATTCCGCGGCTGTGGACGCCGGAGGCGATCGCCGACGGCAAGGCGGAGGGCTATCCCTGGGTCGGCAAATCGATCGAGCACCAGTTCGCCAAGTTCAGCTACCCCGCGCCCGGCCACGCGCCGGTGCGGATGATGTACAAATACGGTGGCTCGATCCTCTCCACCATGAACAACACCAACCGCTGGGTGCGGATGTACCAGTCGTCGAACCTGGAATTCGTGGTCAACCAGTCGATCTGGTTCGAGGGCGAGGCCAAGTTCGCCGACGTGATCCTGCCGGCTTGCACCAATTTCGAGCGGGTCGACATCAGCGAATGGGCGGGGCTCGGCGGCTACGGCCACCACGGCCAGCAGCAGCTCAACCACCGCGTCATCGTGTTCCAAGCGCCGGCGATCGAGCCGCTCGGCGAGTCGAAATCGGATTTCTGGATCTTCAACGAGATCTGCAAGCGGCTGGGCCTCGCCAACTATTTCTCCGAAGGCGTCAACGAGATCGACTGGGTCAAGCGCCTGTACCTCGCCTCCGACATGCCGAAGGTGATCTCGTGGGAGAAGTTCATCAAGCGCGGCTACTACGTCGTGCCGGCGGAGAAGGAGAAGCTGCGCGCGCCGGTCTCCTTCCGCTGGTTCTGGGAAAACCGCAAGAAGGACGTGCCGGAGGCGCAGCCGCTGCCGTCCGACTACAGCGAGGAATTTCTGCGCGGGCTGCAGACGCAGTCGGGCAAGCTCGAATTCGAGTGCAACAGCCTCAAGCGCTTCAACGACCCCGAGCGGCCGCCGATCGTCAAATACGAGCCGTCGTGGGAGGGACCGCATTCGGGCGAGATGTACCGGCGCTACCCGCTGCAACTGCTCACGCCGCATTCCAAGTATTCGTTCCACACCCAGGGCGACGGCAAGGATTCGTTCCTGCTCAATATCGAGGACCACCGGGTCAAGGTGGACGGCTACTACTACTGGATCATTCGGCTCAATGCCGAAGACGCCGCGGAGCGCGACATCAAGAAGCACGACCTGGTCAAGGTCTACAACGACCGCGGGGCGGTGATCTGCGCGGCGCTGCCGACGCAACGGCTGCCCCGCGGCGTGTGCCACGGCTACGAGTCGTCCGCGATCTACGACCCGATGGGCGAGCCCGGAAAATCGGTCGATCGGGGAGGGTGCCTCAACCTGCTCACGCCGGAGCGCACGCAAACGAAATCGACCCACTCGATCGCCGGCGCCAATTCGCTGGTGCAGGTGGAGCCGTGGGACGGCCGGACCGAGCACATGTCGGAAACCTTCGCGCGCATGGAGAAGGACAAGGAAGTCCGCGAAACCTTGAAGGCCGCGCAGCTCGTGCCGGCGAAGTGACCGCTGGGCCGCACGGCACAGGAGCGAACCATGCAAAAGTGGAACATGATCATCGACGTGGCCGAGTGCACGAATTGCAACCTTTGCACGCTGGCGGTCATGGATGAATATGTCGGCAATGCCTGGCCGGGCTATACGGCGCCGATGCCGAAGCACGGACACAAGTGGATCAACATCCTGCAGAAGGAACGCGGGCAGGTGCCGATGATCGACATCGCCTACGTTCCGACCATGTGCAATCACTGCGATAACGCGCCCTGCATGGCGAAGGGCGGCGACGCGGTGACGAAGCGCGACGACGGCATCGTGCTCATCGACCCCGCGAAAGCCAAGGGGCGCAAGGACTTGATCGAGGCTTGTCCCTACGGTCACATCTGGTGGAACGAGGAATTGCAGCTTCCGCAGATCTGGCCGTTCGACGCCCACCTTCTCGACGAGGGCTGGCAGCAGACCCGCGGCCAGCAGTCCTGCCCGACCGGCGCCATGCGCGCGATCAAGGTCGAGGACGAGGACATGGCGCGCATCGCGCGCGCGGAGGGGCTGGAAGTGATGAAGCCCGAAGCCGGGACCAAGCCGCGGGTCTACTACCGCAATCTCTGGCGCTATTCGAAATGCTTCATCGGCGGCACGCTCGCGGCGGAGAGCGACGGCGTCGTCGACTGCGTCGAAGGCGCGAGCGTTCGCCTCGCCCAGGATGGCCGCACCGTCGCGGAGACGACGAGCGACAACTACGGCGATTTCAAATTCGACAAGCTGGACGAGAATTCGGGTCGCTATCTCGTCGAGATTTTTGCCCCGGGCCGCCCCCGGCGGACGGTCGAGGCCAATCTCGGCGCGAGCATCAATCTGGGCGAGATCAGGCTGTAGGCTTCGCCGCTCCGGGGTGAAACGGGGGGCTGCCATGCCGGCCGCCGAGACGCCGCTGATCTTTCCGGCCTTGGGTACCCTCTACCAAGCGCTCGCGCCATGGGCGGAGGCGATGCTGCGCGCCTTCGTGGGCCTGGCGCTGGTCCCGCACGGTTTGCGCAACACCTTCGGGCTGTGGCCGTCGACCGGCGTGCGGGCGCACAATCTGAGCGAGCTCGCTCAGCAGCTCGACCGGGACGGCTATCGTCCGGGAAGGCTGTGGGCGTCGGCGATTTCGGTCACGCAACTTGTCGCCGGACCGCTGCTGGCGCTCGGTCTGTTCACGCGGCTCGCCGCCATCCCGATCGTGATCTTCCTGGTCGTGTCCAATTTCGAGCGCTGGCGCGTCGGCGGTTATTTCTGGAACAAGACCGGGCTCGAATACACCCTGATGTGGACCCTCGCCGCATTCTATTTCCTGGTGCGCGGCGGCGGCGCGATCTCGCTCGACCATCTGCTGATCGGCCGCGAATTTTGAACCTGGCGCATCCGAACCCGGCTTGCCCCGAAATCGCTGTTTCGGACGGGCGCAGCCGGATCGCTCCGCTTTCGGCGGGACATGTGGCGGGGCCGCTGGAACCGCGGCCGCGATTTCTCTATCATGCGCAACATACGAATTCGCGCGCCGCATCCTGTGGCTGCAACAAGGGAGGCCTTGCCGTGAACATCCATACGAAGGGCGCGAGCAGCACCGTCGGCGCGATCTCGCCGGAGGAATGGCAGGCGCGCGTCGATCTTGCCGCGGTCTACCGCCTGGTCGCGCATCACGGCTGGGACGACGTCATCTACAATCACTGCTCCATGCGCGTGCCCGGGGAGGATCGAAAGCTCCTGATGAAGCGCCACGAGCTCTTGTGGACCGAGGTCACGGCCTCCAACCTCGTCAAGGTCGACATGGACGAGGACCTCGACGAGCGCGCGGGCGTCAACCGTCCGGGCTTCACACTGCACGGCGGCGTGCTGCGCGGACGGCCGGATGTAAATTGCGCCGTTCACGTCCATACCCGGACCGGCATGGCGATCGCCGGGCTCAAAGCCGGGCTGCGCATGGTCTCGCAGGAAGCGGTGCGCTTCTTCGGCGCGATCGGCTATCACCCCTACGAGGGGATCACCGAGGATTTCGGCGAGCGCGAACGGCTCATTGCGCATCTCGGCGGCAATCGCGCCATGATCATGCATAATCACGGCGTGCTCACCGTCGGCAAGACTGCGCGCGAGGCTTTCATCCTGATGAAGCATTTGTTGGAGGCCGCGGAAATACAGTTGGCGATGGAAGCAACCGGCGGCGAGCTGATCGAGATCCCGCCGGAAATCTGCAAGAAGACGGTGGCGCAATACGAAAAGCACGACAGCGGCCGCGGCTCGGCCGACTGGCCGGCATATCTGCGCATGCTGGATCGGATCGATCCAAGCTACCGCAGCTGAGGGCGGCGACGCCGCCCGTTGCCCGGGGAGCAGCGCATAGCCGCGCACGCGGCTATTCATTGCGCCAGCGGCATGGCAGGATCGCGTTGCCCCGGTGTATGGTTCGGCCATTCGGCCATCACACCGTCACTCGCCGGCACGGCGAGAGCACCGCACGCCGGCGTGCCGCATCGCCCGTCCGCGGATTGCCGCGTTCGACCACGAGGAGCTTCGGCCATGCTCGACCTTCCCAAGCAAGTTGCACCCACCATCCCGTTCGATGCGGGCCGGCTCGACCGCCTGATGGATGACGCGGGTATCGATGTCCTGGTCGCGACATCGAAGCACAACGTGCAATACCTGCTCGGCGGGCATCGCGCCTTTTTCTTCGAGTCCATGGATGCGATGGGACTGAGCCGGTATCTGCCGGTCCTCGTCTATCCCAAGGGCACGCCGCAGAAGGCGGCCTATTTCGGGCATCGCATGGAGGGCTTTCAGAAGGAAAACGATCCGTTCTGGGTGGGCGAAGCGCAGACCAATTCGTCGGGCTCGGTCGATACCATGCAGAAGGCGGTCGACCACATCCGTCGCGCGGGCGCGAAGCCGCGTCGAGTCGGCGCCGAGCTCGCTTTCCTGCCGCTCGATGCCGGGGCGGTGCTGCGCAACGCCTTTCCCGACAGCGAAATCGTCGATGCGCTTTTCGTGCTCGAGCGGCTGCGCGCGGTGAAAACCCCCGAGGAGCTCGAGAAGCTGCGCATCGCCTCGGAGCGCGTGATCGATTCGATGCTGGCCGTAATTGCCAAGCATGGCCCGGGAACGACCAAGCGGGAGCTGACCGAAGCGCTCCGGCGCGAAGAGACCAACCGCGGTCTCGTCTTCGACTATTGCCTGATCACGGCGGGGGCGAGTCTCAACCGCGCTCCGTCGGACCAGCCATGGGGAAAGGGTGACGTGCTGTCTCTCGACTCCGGGGGCAACTATCACGGCTACATCGGCGACCTGTGCCGGATGGCGATTCACGGCGAGCCCGACGCCGAGCTCGAAGATCTGCTGGCCGAGATCGAAGACATTCAGCGCGCGTCGATGAGGCCGATCAAGGCGGGGGCGACCGGCAGCGTCATCTACGCCGCGGCCGAGCCGCTGGTGCACAAATCCAAGCACCACAACCACATGCACTTCCTGGCCCACGGGATGGGCCTGGTCAGCCACGAAGCGCCGCGACTGACCGCAACGGGGCCGGTGCCCTACGATGCCTACGATGCCGGCCGTCCGCTCGAGGCCGGCATGGTCATTTCGGTCGAGACCACGCTGCAGCATCCGCGGCGTGGCTTCATCAAGCTCGAAGACACCGTCGTGGTGACCGATGCCGGCTTCGACATTTACGGGGAGGGTGGCCGCGGCTGGAATCGCGGCGGCACGGCGTTGCGAAGCTGAACGAAGGTCGCTCGGATCGCGGGCGCATCGCAGCTGACGCGCCGCCACGTCGCCCCGCGCGAAAAGCGGGACGCGCCGGCACGACCGAGTTGTAGGCAGAAATCTTTAGTGAGCTCGCAGCTCTGGGATACGGAGCGCTTTCACCGAACGGCAATGCCGCGGGCCGGGCAAGGCACCGGCCGGCGGCGTTCCGTAAGGGATGTCTCCTTAGATGCTCAGCGCGAGCAACGCCACCGCGCCGATACCCACGACCAGGATGACCAACGCCACCGGGTCGTAGTCGAGCCAATGTCCACTCTGTGCACGCATGACGCACCTCGCCCTGAAAGATCGCCTAGCCTGCGCCCATTCTTGTGCCGAGCCCCATATTGCGGGCCGATGGATGGTTCGCCACCCGTTAGTCGCGGCTAGCGGGCCGGAGGTTCAAATTGCTCCTGAAAAAGGCCCGCCGGACCAGGGCATAGTGTCGCCGCGGCCACGTAGCCGGAGAGCGCTGATATCAATGGGATTTCGTTCTCGGCGAGGGGCGGTGGATTGAGACGGGAGGAGCGGCGGGCCTGCCGCCGCTGCCTCGCCGGGCGGCAATGCCGCCATCTCGCTCCCGAAGAAGGCCATGAACCGGCCGCTCGGCGATATCGTGATCTCCGCCGGGAGCCGCCGGCAAGAGCGCCTCGATGGCGTTCTCCCGCGGTCACTGCATGAACCAGCCGTGGCTCACGACCAGCGATTGCCCGGTCAGCGCGCTGCTCGGGAAGCCGGCGAAAAATACCGCCGTTTCGGCGACGTCTTCGACGGTCGTGAACTCGCCATCGACCGTCTCCTTCAGCATCACGTTCTTGATGACCTCGGCTTCGGAAATGCCGAGCTCCTTCGCCTGTTCGGGGATCTGCTTGTCGACCAGCGGTGTGCGCACGAAGCCGGGGCAAATGACGTTCGCGCGCACGCCGTGCTTGGCGCCCTCCTTGGCCACGACCTTGGCGAGCCCGATCAATCCGTGCTTGGCGGTCACGTAGGGCGCCTTCAGCACCGAGGCCTCCTTCGAATGCACCGACCCCATATAGATGATGCTCCCGCCGGAGCCCTGCCGGTACATGCGCTGCAGCACGGCGCGCGTGGTGAGGAATGCGCCGTCGAGGTGGATGCTCAGCAGCTTCTTCCAGCTCGCAAATTCGAACTCATCGAGCGGAGCCACGATCTGGATACCGGCATTGCTCACGAGCACGTCGATTTTTCCAAACTGCTCGATGGTGCGCGCGACCCCGGCCTCCACTTGCTGCTCATTGGTCACATCCATGGCGACGCCGAGCGCGGTGCGCGAGTCGCCGATCTCAGCCGCGGCCGCATCGGCCGCCTTTTGATTGAGATCGGCGATCACGACGCGTGCGCCTTCGTGCGCAAACGTCTTGGCGATCTCCTTGCCGATGCCGCTGGCGGCGCCGGTCACGATGGCAACTTTGTCCTTTAAGCGCATGTCAGGAAGCTCCTGCGGTGGCGCGCGCCGGCAACGGAGCCGGCTCGCGCTGTGACGAGGACGATTGGAGATAATCGTAGGCGACCGTACCGAGGCCGAGGGTGATATCGCAAACGAGGTGCACGGCAGAGACGATTTCGAGCACGGGCAATTCCGCGACCGGGGCGAGGGCGTGCGGTGCCAGCGAGAGCGCCGCAGGGCCCGTCCAGGCGCCTTTGAGCGTGACGTCCTCGAGGTGATATTCCACCAGCTCGCAGATTCGTACGCTGCCGTCGACGTGGGGAACGATCTTGAGCAGGAAGTTCGGGGCTGCGAGCGAAGCGCGAACCGCCTCGAGATCGGCAGGTCTGTACTTGTAACCCATCGTTCCGGTCGCGACCCGTACCGGCCCGTAATCGAGTGTGCCGATCAGCGTGTCGATCTCGACCCGCAGGTCCGGATTGGCGAGCTTCTTTGGAAAGCCCCAGAGCTCGCGACCGCCCGCGATCGGCCCCTCGTCGTTCAGGAACATGCAGTGGCTGTATCCGCCTTTGCGGCCCCGAAATTTGACCGGGATGACCTGTCCGGTCTCGGTGTAATCGCCGAAGCCGGTGGAGTCCGGCATGCGGATGAACTCGTATTTGACGAGCGGCTCGTCCACCTCGAGCGGTTCCGGGACCACGGCGCGCAGCTTGTCCGGATCGGTGCGGTAGGTGATCACCATGAATTCGCGGTTGACGAAGCGATAGGGACCGGGCGGGTAGGCCGGGCTCGTCAGCGGCATGGCGAACGCCCGTGCCTTGACCTCGGATTCCTTCATGTTGCGTTCCTTCTATCGGCCCAATCATCCGCCATCGAGCTGCGCCCCGATCATTCACGGCCATCGACAGCGACGTCGAACGTAGCGACCCCGACTTGATCCGCAGGCCGTCGCAGCGCCTCGGGATGGCGCAACGTGCGGGCGGCGTCGTTGTATCCGGCGTTCCAGTGGTCGGTCATGCTGGTGCGGGAAAACTCGTAGTCCTTGGACTGGACCTCGTAGTTCTTCGAGCGGTAGATCAGGTGCACGATCTGGTAGACTTTGCGATCCGCGCACGCCTTGAGCAGCCTGCCGTCGTCGCAGTCGAGCAGATCCGGCGGAATCTTCTCCAGAACATTGGCCAGCGCGACGCGCACGCATTGCAGCTGCTTGAACTGATCGGTATTGGCGCGCGTGCGGCTCGAATATTGGATCTCCTTCTGTCGCGCCAGGACGTCGTTGAGGTCGCTCGGAAGGTTGCCGCGCGCGCTCCACAGGTCGACCTGAAACGCGAGCGTGTCCCGGCGGGTATCGCCCGAGACCACCCATTGCAGCGGCGTGTTCGAAACGAGACCGCCATCCCAATAGAGCTCTCCATCCACGTCGATGGCGGGGCAGCCGGGCGGCAGTGCCCCGCTCGCCATGACGTGCTCGGGTCTGATCTTGTGAGAGGTCGAATCGAAATACACGAAATTGCCGCTGCGGATGTTGACGGCGCCGATGCTGAACCGCATCTCGCCGGAATTGATGCGGTCGAAATCGATGAGCCGCTCCAGCGTGCTCCGTAGCGGCAAGGTGTCATACCAGCTGGTGGCCTCGACCGTCCCCGGGGGAGAGAGGTAAGGCGGTGGCAACCGCGGGGTGAAAAACCCAGGGGCTCCCTCGAACAGCGTGATCCCGGCGTGCAGCCGGTTGAGGAAAACGTGACCCATGTCGCCGCGCAGCCAGTAATGCGCCACGCCCAAAGGATCGAACATGCGCGGCGTCGTGACCTCGTCCCAGAACGCGTGCAGCTTCTCGAGACGGTGCTCGGGCGCGTTGCCGGCAATCAAGGCCGCATTGATTGCGCCGATGGAAATTCCAGCGATCCAATCCGGATGCAGATTTGCCTCGGCGAGCGCCTGGTAGACGCCGGCCTGAAACGCCCCCAGCGCGCCGCCGCCCTGCAGGACCAAGGCGATGCACTCGAACGGCGGCCGCTCCACTCCGACATGGCTCTTTCTGAGCGGCTGTACGAAGTTCCGGGCTATCGTCGCGGCGGTCGGCTTCGGTTGAGCCTTGGCGTCGGAGGAAGGAGCGCCGCGGTCGGTTGCGGGATGCACGCGGCGGGCTGAGGCGTCGGTGGTGGTCATTTAACGACGGGTCCGTGTTCCAAGGTTCGTGCTTTCATGCTGGGCCGAGCAAAGGCGGCGATGGTCCCCGCTCGAGGATGACGATCGCCGCGCGTCGGCAGCCGTCCTCATCTCCCGCGGCAAAGAACGCGCGCACACACTGACGCAGTACCATGACACTGATGCTTCGTCGGGCATCGGTTACGCTGGAGCATGCTTCCGATAAGCTGCAGACTCTTCGCACAAGAACATGCGACCGAACCAATGTTTAGAGCGAAATCGCCCTGCAATCTCGAGCGACTTCACTCTAGTTGCCGCTTGATGAAGATTTCTCCAACTGCACCGCGTCCTGCCCCATTTGTAGGCACACGAGGACTTCGACATAGCTGGGACCGCCGCCCGTCTCGGTGGTCGCGAGGCAACGCTGGCGAAGCGCCGGCGAAAAGCGCGTCCATTGCTTTTCAAGCTGAGCGCGGGCGTTCGCCTCGTCCGCCATGCATTGTCGAAGCGACGTATCCAAGCTCAATTGGTCGCCCATCCGCGCCGCTGCACGACAACTGGGCTCGACGTTGAGGGTGGGGATACTGTCGGCGACCGCGTGCAGCAGCGTTGCACTGAGCGCAAGCGAAATGGCTGACGGCGACACTCGGGGCTCCCGCTTGCTTGCGCCCCTGCAGCCGAACTCTGCGCGAGGCACCAAAGCGCCGGCAACTCCCGCCCCAACCGGTGCCGCCAGCGGTGGATCAGTTCGACTGTCAAATCCTCGTGAGAACGCTGCTCAAAGACATTCTTGGCGTGCCCGAACCGCGTCGGCACGCCTTGATTATTTTTGCATAGCCGTTCTTCGGGCGGGCTGCAAGGAGCCGAAATGCCCGAGCGGCTCCTTGGCTTCGCAATAGCTGCACGGCCTCCGCGCACATACGCCTCGACGGCACTGTGTGCGCCGCTATTCCGCGATGGTGGATGACGACGGCAGTTGAAGCTTGCAAGCGTTTAGCACGGCGTAATAGCCCTTCTCGCCGCGCTCGAAGCTCACGTTCGCGGTGAAGACGTACGATCCGCGTTTGGGGTCCTTGAGGTCGTACACCCACCAATTCGTCACCTTGCCCGGCTGATGGGAAAATTGTGAGCAGGTACCGTCCGGCCCATCGAGGATAGGAACGCTTTGCATCTGGTAGCGGTAGTCCTTCGCATCGGGCCAGGCGACGCCGATTCCGATCCGCGGCCGGTCGTAGTCCAAGGGAAACGCCTGCGACAGATTTTGCGGGCCCCCGCAGTTGGGGAAGGCGGTGACGTATTCGGGGGTCGCCGTGCAGATCATGACAGGCGCGCCGTTGCTCCAGTCGATCCCGCTGGGCAGGGCGCCCCAATGGGTTTGGCAGCAGGGCTCGACGGGAACGTTCGGCCATCCCGGCGGCGTTTGAATCGATGCGCTCTGGCTTCTGATGCAGTAATTGGTGGTGCAGGCATACTGCGCGCGTGTCGGCGCCGCGATCGCCAGCGCGAGCAAGCCCGCGATCAGGGCCAGCCCGGTTTGCAACCCATTCATGATCGGATTCCCAATCGCCACTTTTTCATAGCATCGTCCTCGCGCGCACCCTGGCTATCGCCGGGCCGGCCTTGCTCATGTACATTACCATATCGACGGCGCAAAGGAGCGAGTCCCGCTGCCACAGCCGCTTGACAATCCGACGCAAAATGCGCACCCGCTGGTCGGGTCGTGAATTGCGAGGTCGTGGTCTGAAACCTTCGGCGAGCCGAACGAACATGAATGTCCGATACGCATTGGTGAGGTTTTTCAGCGCTACGGTGTTGATCGCAGGCATGACGGACACGAGAGCGGCGCCGTCGACGGTGGCGCAGAAACTTCCGGCCGAAACCGAGAAATCCGCCGGCACGCTTTATGCGGACAATTGCTCGAGTTGCCATCAGCCGAACGGCCAGGGAATTGCCGGCTCGATCCCGCCGCTCGCCGGCAATCCGGCGGTGCTGGCCGTCAAACCCGTCGACGCGCTTTCGGCGGTGCTGCAGGGCATTCCGGCGCGCGACGGTGTGCCCGCGATGCCGAGCTTCGGCGGATCGATGGGCGACCGCGCTGTCGCCGACGTCATCAACTACGTGCGCACCAGTTGGGGCAATTCGGCAGCGCCCAATGCGACGCCGGAGATGGTGGCGGCCTGGCGTTCGAGCCTGTCGCTGCCGGTTTATGCGAGCAATACCGCGCGACGGTTCGACTGCCCGAACGTAAGGCCGGGCGGCCCTGCTGCGTTCGATCCCAGCCTGATCGCGGACCTGGGCGGCGAGCTCGCCCGGCGTTCCGTGGCCTATGCGACGCTCGTCGACAAGTACAAGGCGCAGAACCCGAACGCCACCATGGGGGAAATCGTCGACAATCTCGTGGCGGCCTATTGCCCGGGGGTTGCCGCCAGCGCCGCCTCGCCGCAGGCCGGGAGCCTGGCGCTCAAGCGGTTCGCGCTCGAGATCACGAACTACCTGTCGAACCAGCGGCTCGCCGCGCAGGCGGCGGAGCCGAACGTGGGCATCATCTGGGCGGTCCCCGTGGGCTATTCGCTCGTCGAGCGCGATCCCGGCTGGCAGCCGGCGCTGAAGTGCCCGGCCAATGACAATTCCCGCGTGCCGGCGACATTGGTCGCGGCGGCCGCGCAGATCGAGGGCAAGCCTGATCTTAATCTTTCCGCGCCCGCCGCGATCGGCCAAGCCGACACCTTGCTCACGAAGAATCCCCGGGCCAAACCGGCCGATCTGGCCAATGCCTTGATCCTCGCCTATTGCGAGAGCGTGGCCGGACTTTCGGGCGTCGGCGATGTGGAGAAGGTTGCCGCGCTCATGCGCTATGGCGAGCAGGTGATCCAGGAGCTCCAGCTCAAGGCTGAAACGACGGAGCGCGCGCCTGCCGCCAAAGCGTCGCGATAGGCGCTCCGGCGTGCCGGCCGTGCGGCGCGGGCCGGCAGGTCGTCGGCGAGGACGCCGTGTATGTCGCTCGCCGCGCGCGGCGTCGGCTTGCGACGTGCTCTCCGCGCACGCCGTCCGCGGCAATTTGTCGGGCCTCGGCCAACTATTGGCTGGCGCGAAAATATCGACACGTCGTAACCTGCGCGGGTCGTTTCGAGGAAGTCGAGGTTCTCGGTCATGTTTGCTCGGGCAACAGCGGTCGCCGATGCGGGACGAGGAGGCATGAACCGATGAGATTCGCTGCCCGGGAAAGCTCCCGCGCGGTTGGGTTTCGCCTGCGCGCGCCGCGCGCGCTGAGCGGAGCGAAGCCCGAAGGCGGTCGCGGCGGCCTCGCCGTCATTGCCGGCGCTGGGCTGCTCGCGCTGCTGACGGCGTGCGGCCAGGAAAACCGTTTCATTGCTCCGCCGCCGCCGAAGGTCATCGTCCAATTCCCCACGCAGCAGACGGTCACGCCTTATCTGGAGGCGACCGGCAACGCCGCATCGCTGAACAACATCAAGCTGGTGGCGCGCGTGCAGGGATACGTGCAGGAGATCAAATACCAGGACGGCCAGACGGTGAAGAAGGGGACGCCGCTGTTCGTGATCGAGCCGGAGCCCTACAAGGTGCAGCTGGAGCAGGCGCAAGCCGCGGAGGAGGGCGCCAAGGCGACGCTGCTCAACGCCGAAGCCGAATACACCCGCCAGCTGGAGCTGCAATCCAAGGACGTCTCGACCCAGGCCAATCTCGACAAGGCGCGTGCCAACCGCGACACCGCGCGCGCCAACGTCCTGCAGGCGCAGGCCAACACGCAGAGCGCCGAGATCAACCTCAGCTATACCACGGTCTCGGCGCCTTTCGATGGCGTCGTCACCGCGCGCAAGGTCTCGATCGGCGAGCTGGTCGGCGGCAGCCACACCAGCGAGCTCGCCACCATCGTCCAGATCAACCCGATCTGGGTATGGTTCAATCTCGCCGAGAACGACGTGCAGCGCGTCCGGGACCAAATGGCAAAACGCGGCGTCACCGTCTCCGAGATCGTCAACAAGGTCGCGGTCGAGGTCGGGCTGCAGACCGAGAAGGGATATCCGCACAAAGGCCTGCTCGACTACGTCTCCCCCGAGGTCAACCAGTCGACCGGGACGCTGCAGGTGCGCGGCATTTTCGAGAATCCGTCACCCGTTTTGCTGCCGGGCTATTTCGTTCGCGTGCGGGTCCCGCTGCGAGCGGAACAGGCGCTGTTGGTACCGCAAGTGGCGATGGGCAGCGACCAGGCCGGCCGCTACGTGCTGACGGTCAACGCCGACAACGTCGTCGAGCAGCGCCGGGTGCAACTCGCCCAGGTGGTCGGGACGATGCAAGTCGTGGAGAGCGGGCTCAAGCCCGATGATCGTGTCGTGGTGTCGGGCATCCTCGACGCGGTTCCCGGTCAGAAGGTCGATCCGCAGCTGCAGATACCGCAATCTGCGGCGGCGGAGCCGGCTCCGCCGCAATAACGTCGCGCCATGATCTCGAAATTCTTCATCGAGCGCCCCGTTCTGGCGAACGTGCTCGCCTTGCTCATGATCGTCATCGGCGGGGTGGCGCTGTTGAAGCTGTCGGTGGCGCAATATCCCAATGTGGTGCCGCCGACCATTTCGGTCACCACCCGCTACCCCGGCGCGAGCGCGCGCGCGGTGGTCGACACCGTCGCCCTGCCGATCGAGCAGCAGGTCAACGGCGTGGACGGCATGATCTACATGCAGTCCTGGAGCGCTTCCGACGGCAGCTACACGCTCATCGTCACTTTCAAGATCGGAATGGACATCAATTTCGCGCAGGTCCTGGTGCAGAACCGGGTATCCAGCGCGCTCGCCCAATTGCCGCAGCCGGTGCAGGCTCAAGGTGTGACGGTCCAGCAGAAGTCCACCGCCATCCTGGAGTTCGTCACGCTTACTTCTGCCGACGACCGGTACGACAGCCTCTTCCTCGCCAATTATGCGACCATCACGCTGCAGCCGGAGCTGGCGCGGTTGCCCGGCGTCGGCCAGGTCAACATCTTCGGCGCGGGCCAGTATTCGATGCGGGTATGGCTCGATCCCAACAAGCTCTATTCGCTTGGGCTGACCACCACCGACGTCGTCAACGCGCTCAAGGGTCAGAACCAACAAGTGACCGCCGGTCAGCTCGGCATGCCGCCGGCGCCGAACACGCAGGCGTTCCAATACACGCTCGACATCGCGACCAGGCTCGAAGATGTCAGCCAGTTCGAGAACATCGTCGTCAAGACCGCATCGGACGGGCGGATGACCTACCTGCGCGACGTGGCCCGCGTCGAGCTCGGCGCGCAGGTCTACAGCCAGGTCTTCACTCTCAACGGCAAGCCGGCGGCCGGTATCGGCATCTTCCAGACGCTGGAGGCGAACGCGCTCGACGTGGCGGGCGAGGTCCAAAAGAAGATGGATCAGCTCGCAAAGAGCTTTCCGCCGGGACTGATCTACAGCGTTCCGTTCGACACCACGACCTTCGTGCGCGCCTCCATCAACGAAGTGTGGAAGACGCTGTTCGAGGCGGCCATCCTGGTCCTGATCGTGATCGTGGTGTTCCTGCAGGACTGGCGCGCGATGCTCGTGCCCATGACCACCGTCCCGGTCACCATCATCGGCGCTTTCGCCGGCATGGCGGCGCTCGGCTTCACCATCAACCTGTCGACCCTGCTCGCCATCGTGCTGGCGATCGGCATCGTCGTGGACGATGCCATCGTGGTGGTCGAAGGTGCGGCTCATCACATCGATCGCGGCCTGCCGGGAAAGGAGGCGGCGATCCAGGCCATGAACGAGCTGTTCGGGCCCATCGTCGGCATCACGCTGGTGCTGATGTCGGTGTTCTTGCCGGCCGCCTTCATCCCCGGCCTCACCGGCCAGATGTTCGCGCAGTTCGCGCTGGTGATCGCGGCCACGGCCTTGCTCAGCGCCGTCAACGCCGCGACGTTGAAGCCGACCCAATGCGCGCTGTGGCTGCGGCCCGCCGTTCCGCCGGAGCGGCGCAACCTGTTCTTTCGCGCCTTCAATGCCGTCTACGACCCGTTCGAGCGTGCCTATGCGCGGCTGATCGGCGGCATGGTCGCGCGCAGCGGCCTGATGTGCGTGATCGCGCTCATCGCGATCGTCGGCGCTGGCTACGGGCTCTCGCGGATTCCGACCGGGTTTCTTCCGATCGAGGACCAGGGCTACCTGCTCGTCACCGTGCAATTGCCGGACGGCGCTTCGCTCGAGCGCACCAAGCGCGTGCTCGATCAAGTCAATGAAATTGCCCGGAAGAATCCGGCGGTCGAGAACGTGATCGGCATTTCCGGGGTCTCCGCGCTCGACAACAATTCCACCCTGGCCAATGCCGGCGTCGCCTATGTGGTGCTCAAGGATTGGAGCGTGCGCGGCAAGGGCGAGGACCTGCTTTCGCTGTTCCAGCAGTTCAACCGCGATTTCGCCGCCATCACCGCGGCGCGCATCGTGGTGTTCCCGCCGCCGCCGATCCAAGGGATCGGCAATGCCGGAGGCTTCGCCATGCAGATCGAGCTGCGCGACGGCAGCTTCGATCTCACCAAGCTGCAGGCCGCCACCAATGCGGTGGTGAAGGACGCTCAGACCCAGAGCGGATTGCAGCGGGTCACCACCTCGTTCCGGTCCACGGTGCCGCAGTTGAAGGTGGACGTCGACCGTGCCAAGGCGGAAACGCTGCAGGTTACCATCGATGACGTGTTCTCCACGCTCGCGGCCTATCTGGGATCGAGCTATGTCGGCCAGTTCAACAAGTTCGGCCGCGTCTTCCAGGTCTACGTGCAGGCGGATTCGAGGTTCCGCCTGCGCGCCCAGGACATCGAACTGCTTCCGGTCCGCAACAAGCAGGGGGACATGATCCCGCTCGGGACCATGGTGCAGATCACGCCGACGGTCGGGCCGTCGCTGCTGAGCCTCTACAATCTCTACCCGTCGTCGACAGTGTTGGGGCTGCCTGCCACCGGCTTCAGCTCCGGCGAGGCGGCGGCACTGATGGAGCAGATCGCCGACAAGGTGCTGCCGCCCGGTACCGGCTACGAATGGACCGCGATGTCGTATCAGGAGCAGCTGGTCGGCAAACAGATCTACTATATTTTCGCCCTGGCCATGCTGCTCGTCTACCTGGTCCTGGCCGGCCAATATGAAAGCTGGCTGCTGCCGATCGCGGTGCTGCTGGCGGTGCCATTGTCGCTGGCGGGGCCGGTCGCGGCGCTCAAGGGGCTGGGGATCGACAACAACTTGTATACCCAGATCGGCCTCGTCCTGCTGATCGCACTCTCGGCCAAGAACGCCATCCTGATCGTGGAAGTGGCGCGCGAGCGGCGCATATTCGACGGCAGGCCGCTGGTGGAGTCCGCGCTCGAGGCCGCGCGCGCCCGCTTCCGTCCCATCCTGATGACCTCGTTCGCCTTTATCCTGGGCGTGGTGCCCCTGGTGCTGGCGACCGGCGCCGGCGCCAACGCCCGCAAGTCGATAGGCATCGCGGTATTCAGCGGCATGCTGGCCTCGACCTGCCTTGCGGTGCTGTTCGTGCCGTCGTTTTTCGTGGTCGTGCGGCGTTTCGAGGAGTGGCGCGCCGCGCGCAAGGCCGCCGCGGCAGGCACGGCACCGGCCGAGTAGGCGCCGGACGCATGCTCCGCGCACACGCTACGGCGTTTCCCGGTGCGGATCGTCTCAAGCGCCGCGGACAGGAAGGGGTTGAGCCGCCCCATTGGGTGCTAAGAAGACGACCGGCTGACAGAAGGGAGTTCCCATGACTGAGCTATCGCGCGACGAGGTGGTCGAAATTCTCGGGCCCGTGAACGATGTGATCGTGGCGGAAGTCATTGCGACCGGGATCGGCAAGGACGAGCTCGTGGCCGCGCATGATCGCGTCGTCAGGGACCGCAAGACCCATACTCCAGGCCCGGAGCTGGAGCCGGGACCTTTTGCCCGGGTCGTCGAGATCCTGGAGCGGTCGCGCGGGCTCCTGGGGGAGGGCGGCTCGACGCTGGAATAGCGCCCACACGGGCGACTTCGACGCGCAGGCGGCGCCGGCGGGCAATTGCTGCAGGTTTTGCGGCTTGGGTTCGTTCGGCCAAGGTGGCCGGCCGGGCTCGGAGATCGCCGCGACGAAATGAAAACCCGCCGCGGCTCTCGCCGGGCGGGCCCGCTCAAGTGTCGCTCGCGCCTTGGCCACCTCCGGTACATCCGCGGTCGGCAACGCTGTCGCGATCGACGCTACACATATAAGCGGCAATCATGATGGTTCAATGACGGAGCACGGCCCACGCGGACCGGGACTGTCCAGGCGCGGGCGAAGCAACGCGGCCGTCAGGTGATGGTGAACGTGACGGCGGCGGCGGCGACGATCAGAACGGCGACCGCGGCCGAGAGCACGGTGATGCAGGTTGCCAGCCTGGTGAGAAACCAATCGCGGCGGGCCCTGAAGGCGCGCCGCCGGGCCGGCAAGGCCGGCATCGCTGGCCGGGAACTGACAGGCATCGGATGGCTCTCCTCGACTGAATGCCCAGGAACGCCTGCAAGCAACAATGATTTCCCGAACCGCCGGGTTCGCTCGCCTACTCCGCAGCGCTGGCCAGAAAGGCTGCCATGAGCATGATGAAGCCCGCGGCCAACCAGATGACTTCGACGGGAACGACGGAAATCATGGGGACACACGCAACCTGCTACGAGAAGCAACGCTCACTGCAATATTAGTGTCGCGAGCGAGCCCCGAGGTTCACCGGATCACAGCATGATCCCGAAAAGCGGACAGCGGTTTTCGGAAAAGATCACGCTCCAACAACAAGCTGGAGGGGGGTGACGGTTCGAAAAAAGTCCTTCCGCTCGAGTGGGCGACCGAAACGGGACATCGTCGGCGGGGGCGGTGGTTAGTGCCCGGCTCCCGCCATCACGGCGCGATGCATCCTCCGGCGCCACTTGCGGGCAGCGGCCAAGGCCGGCGTCAAGGGATGTTTTTGCCAGTAATTCTAAAGATTTGCAGCGCCGCGTTCAGGCGGGGCCGCAACGTCGGGCGGCGCGCGCCCCGACCGCGCAAAGCGTCTTAGGCGGTGCGATTGGGAGTCCCGAGCAGGTGCACGTCCGGGGGCAACATCACGTTGTCGAATTGCTGCGTGAACATCGCCGCCGCGAAGAAGGCCACCGCGCGCAGCGTCTCGGTGCCGGTATTAGCGAGGTCGTGCCGCATCGGCGTCGGCAGGACGAAGACGCTGCCGGGTCCGACCTGGTGCTTGCTACCGTCCTCGAGCCGCAGTTCGCCGGTGCCGGCCAGGATGTATTGCGTCTCCTCGGTGGCGTCGGTGTGTCAGCGCACGAGCGCCTTGAACACCGGACGACTTACCATGCCGCGAGCCGTGATGTCCGAATACGCCACCTCTGCGTCATAGACCGGCTCGACCCACTTCGTGTCCGGCGTCTTGACGGGTTTGGACAGCGGCGATGTGGGCCGCAGATGGGGTTCGAGCGCGCGCCGGATCGAGCGCGCGGTCTTGCGGTCCCAACCGGTCCCGACGGCGCCCACGTAGGTCAACCTCCCGCCTTCGCGCCGTGCGAGGCGCAGCTTCAGGAGCCCGTCCGCGCCTTCGGGTGCGAACCCGACCACGGCGAAGCGTTCGCTCTTCCAACATTTCACCTTGCACCACTGCTCGCTGCGGCCGGAGCGATACGGCGCATCCGCCCGCTTGGACACGATCCCTTCCAAGCCCAGGGCGCGCGCGCGGTTGTACAGGTCCGCCCCGTCCTCGAAGTGCTGGCTGAAGATTATCCTCGGCGCCGACGCTCCCGCTTCCGCGAGGAACGATTGCAGCACGCGCTTTCGTTCGATCAGCGGCGCCGCGCGCGTGTCGAAGCCGTCCAGGTGCAGGAGATCGAAGGCGTAGTAGACCATCCGATCATCGCGGCCGCGCTTGAGATCGTCCTGCAGCGCCGAGAAGTCCGGGCGGCCCTCGGCGCCGGCGGCGATCAATTCGCCGTCGATGACCAGCTTGCCCGCCGGCAGCCGGCCCAGCTCGGCGGCAATCGTGGGAAACCGATTGGTCCAGTCGAGCCCCGTGCGGGTATAGAGCGTCACGCGCCCGTCGCGCAGGTGCGCCTGAATGCGGTAGCCGTCGAGCTTGAGCTCGTGCACGAATCCGCGCGCGCTGGTCACCCGGTCGCGCAGCGTCGCAAGGCACGGTGCGACGAAGCCGGGGAACGGCGACGGCTTGGCGCCCGCAAGGACGCGAGCGACAAAGCGGGACATCGAGCGCGGACGCGCGGACGCTACGCGGGCCATGCGGAAGTTAGGTCAGAATTCGGTTCCGCCTCCAAGCATGTTCTGGCTCACGATCTCCGGCGTGCGCCGCAGCCGGACAGCCGACCGTGCGGCCGACAGCCGCACCCATGCTGCTCGGGCGGCGACGGGGCGGGGTCGTGGCGCACGCCCCGAGTGCCCGCCAGCCGAACAGACTCGCAGCCGCAACGACCACTCCGATGAGAACGCAGCCAGGCAGGACAGCAGCAAGATTTCATTGAGAACTCGGCCCATTTGGTTAGACCCCCCTGGGCTTGCGCGCGGATGGGAATACCATTCCACGGAAATCACAATCCGGAGCTGGCCTTTTGGTTCCCCGATGTCTTTCCAGGCACGCCGCACGCCCCGGCCGGCGGACCGCCGAATTGAACGCTCCGTTCAGCGCCGCTTCAGATACGCGGTGGCACGCTGAGCGAGCCCCCGGAGTCTCCCATGAGCACGATCTTCAAATCGTTGGCCGCCTGCGCCGTGATCCTGGCGGCGACCCCAGTCGGCGCCGGAGAGTTCCCGGCTCCCGGTCCCCGCGGTTACGCCCCGCCCCACGGCCGCGGCCACGCGCCTTTCGGCTACCGCGGGGGCTACATCGCTCCCCGCTATTACGCGCCCCAGGATCATGGCCCCGATCTCGGCGCCGCAATCGCCGGG
>JBAUOM010000037.1:0-2719 GCA_049579765.1 Xanthobacteraceae bacterium | reverse complement strand
CAACGGCGCCGACCGCACCACCGATCTCGCGGCCGCGCTGGCGGACCCCGACTACGCGATCTTCTTCGATGCGGCCGCGACGCAGCAGCGCGTCGCCGCGCTGGAACGGGCGATCGCCGCCGGCAAGCACGTCTATTGCGAGAAGCCGGTCGCGCCGACCGCCGCGCAAGGACTCGCATTGCTCGATGCGGCGCGCGACCGCGGGCTCAGCCACGGCGCGGTCGAGGACAAGATCCATCTGCCGGGCCTGCAGAAGCTCGCTGCGCTCACAGGCAGCGGCGCGCTCGGGCGCATCGTGGGCTTCCGGCTCGAATTCGGCTGGTGGGTGTTCGACGGCACCGACCGGCCGTGCCAGCGGCCGAGCTGGAATTACCGCGCCGGCGGCGGCGGCCTCATCCTCGACATGTATCCGCACTGGCGCTACGTCATCGAGACCATCGTCGGCCGCATCGCGCGGGTCGCCTCGAGCGAATGGATCGCGACGCCGGAGCGCATCGACGAGCGGGGCGCGCGCTATCGCGTCGCGGTCGAGGATTCGGCCGCGACCCTGGTGGAGCTCGAGAACGGCGCGTTCGGCACCATCCTGAGCTCGTGGGCGACGCGTGTGCGCCGCGACGACCTGCTCACGCTGCAGGTCGACGGCACCGAGGCGTCGGCCGTGGCGGGCCTGCATCGCTGCCACGTGCAACCCGCCACGCAGACGCCGGCCATCGCCCATTTCAGCGTGATGAAGGACATCGGCGCCGACTATCGCGACGGCTGGGAGCCCGCCCCGCCGCTCCCGCAGTACCGCAATCCCTACCGGGTCGGCTGGGAAGCATTTCTGAGCCATGTCGCGACCGGCACGCCGCTCGCCTGCGACTTCGCCGCCGGCATCCGCGACGTCGCCTTCGCCGAAGCCTGCCACCGCAGCATGCGGGAGCGCAGCTGGATCGCGCTGCCGCCGCCCGGATCGATAGCGCCGTGGCAACATTCCTAGGATGGGTTGAGCGAAGCAAAACCCATGCTGCGAAGCTCGGTTCTCTCGTGCGCCGGCACGTTACCGTGAAGACGCGCCGAGGCGCGCCCTCGGGCAGGACCCGAATGCGTTGCCGCCGACGCGATGCGTTCGAGCGCGGCGTTGACCGCTGCGCCGCTCGCGCTTTTCCATCTTCACGATGTCATGTGTGGACGGCCCCTGCGGATCAAGGTGCTTCTCGACGTTTTTGAGCGAGGGAACGGTAGCGGTCATGTGTCCGGCCTTTGCGTGCGGCCGGGTTGGCCGCTGGCCCCGATGAAGTTCGCGATGCGAGAGCCTGATCAAACAAGCGCGCTCGAAGGCGCTCGACATCGTCTGGCTGTCTCGCATCCGGTCTTCGACCCCTGTCTCATCGCGTCGTTGGTGCACCTTGCCCCTGTCCGGCGGCGGCCCGCCGATCAGCTCGTTGCAACGGCCGCGGTGGCCGCACGATAGATCCCACCCTTGGTCATCAGGGCCCAGACGATGCGCGCCATCTTGTGCGCCAGCGCCACGGCGACGACCTTGAAGGGCCGACGCTCTCGCAAGCCGGCGAGCCAAGCGGAGACCGGCGTGCCCTTGCGCCGGAAGCGCAGCACGTTCGCAGCTCCGAGGATCAGCAGACTACGCAGATCCCGATTACCCTGCTTGCTGATAGACCCCAGTCGCTGTTTCCCGCCGCTGGACTTCTGCCGTGGTGCGAAGCCGAGCCAGGCCGCGAAGTGTCGTGCCGAGCGGAACCCAGCAGGATCGGGAACCATCGCCAGCATGGCGCCCGCCGTGATCGGCCCGATCCCCGGAACACTGGTCAGCCGGCCTCCAGCTTCGCTCGCGCGCACCTGCGATACGATCTCCTGATCCAGTCGGATGATTCTCGCGTCTAAAACTTCGATCTGCGCCGTCAGCTCTTGCAGCGCACCGCGCGCTGCCGCCGGCAAGCGGCCATCGCTGCGGTCGCGCACCACGGCGATCAGATCGGCAAGCTTGCCCACTCCCTGCGCCGCCACCACGCCCAGTTCCGATAGATGACTGCGCAACGCATTGACCGACTGCGTGCGCTGCCGAACCAGAAGCTCACGTACCTTGTAAATCATTGCATTCGCCTGCTGCGTGGCAGACTTCACTGCAACAAAGCGCATCGTCGGCCGCTGCACTGCTTCACAGATCGCTTCCGCGTCGGCGGCGTCGTTCTTACCGCGCTTCACATACGGCTTCACGTAAGCCGGAGGCATCAGCTTGACCTCATGCCCCAGCGCGGCGATCTCGCGCCCCCAATAATGCGCGCTCGCGCAGGCCTCGAGCCCAACCGTGCAGGGCGCCAGCTTTGCAAAGAACTCCACCACGGCTCCTCGCCGCAGCCGCTTGCGCAATACCTCATTGCCTTGCTCGTCGACCCCGTGCACCTGAAAGACATGCTTCGCGAGATCCAACCCGATCGTGCTAACCTTCGCCATGGACGGCTCCTCTCCTTGTGGCGTTCACCGACGACCACTTTTGGCACATCGATGCCGTGAGCAGGGGCCGTCCACCCCATCAAAGAGCGCAGTCTTCTTCGTTCCCGCGGCGCGTTGCTGCGCGCGGGTTTCTCCTTCCTCTTCCCTGGCCGCCTTCGCCGAAGCGTCGGCGGGTATGTCCGTCTTAACCCTTGCCGCTGCGAGCCGCCCCGACCGAGGGGCGGAGGAGCGCCGGGAGGCGGTATCCTCATTTCGTCGCGCTCGTAAG
>JBAUOM010000036.1:0-2195 GCA_049579765.1 Xanthobacteraceae bacterium | reverse complement strand
CAGCGACCGCGCGCGCGTTGGAGAAATTGCTGCGCGACGGAAGGCCGGAATTCGGCGAGCGGCCGTGGACGCCGCACCGTCCGCCGCGGCCGGAAAAATCCGAGGGGGGCCGGGCGCTGGTGATCGCGTCGGACTTCGCCCCCAAAGGGGACCAGCCGCAGGCGATCGCCGATCTCGTCGAGGGGATCGACCGTCACGACCGTACCCAGGTGCTGCTCGGCGTCACCGGCTCGGGCAAGACCTTCACCATGGCCAAGGTGATCGAGGCGACGCAGCGGCCGGCGCTCGTGCTCGCCCCCAACAAGACGCTGGCGGCGCAGCTCTACGGCGAGTTCAAGAGCTTCTTTCCCGACAACGCGGTCGAATATTTCGTCAGCTATTACGACTATTACCAGCCCGAGGCCTATGTGCCGCGCACCGACACCTATATCGAGAAGGAATCCTCGATCAACGAGCAGATCGACCGCATGCGCCACAGCGCCACGCGCGCGCTGCTCGAGCGCGACGACGTCGTCATCGTGGCCTCGGTGTCGTGCATCTACGGCATCGGCTCGGTCGAGACCTACTCCGCGATGACGTTCACGCTCAAGCAGGGCGAGCGCATCGACCAGCGGCAACTGATCGGCGACCTGGTCGCGCTGCAATACAAGCGCTCCGCCGGCGATTTCTATCGCGGCGCGTTCCGCGTGCGCGGCGACGTGATCGAGATCTTCCCCGCCCACTACGAGGACCGCGCCTGGCGGGTCTCGCTGTTCGGCGACGAGGTCGAGTCGATCCACGAATTCGATCCGCTCACCGGGCAGAAAACGGACGAGCTCGAATTCGTGAAGGTCTACGCCAATTCGCACTACGTGACGCCGCGCCCGACCCTGCTGCAGGCCATCGCCGGGATCAAACAAGAGTTGAAGTGGCGGCTCGAGCAGCTCAACGCCGCCGGCCGGCTCCTGGAAGCGCAGCGCCTGGAGCAGCGCACGCTCTACGACCTCGAAATGATGGAGGCGACCGGGAGCTGCGCAGGCATCGAGAACTATTCGCGCTACCTGACCGGCCGCAAGCCGGGCGAGCCGCCGCCGACGCTGTTCGAATACGTGCCGGACAACGCGCTGGTCTTCGCCGACGAGAGCCACGTCACCATCCCGCAGCTCGGCGGCATGTTTCGCGGCGACTTCCGGCGCAAGGCGACCTTGGCGGAATACGGCTTCCGCCTGCCCTCGTGCATGGACAACCGCCCGCTGCGGTTCGAGGAATGGGACGCCATGCGGCCGCAGACCGTGGCGGTGTCGGCGACGCCGGCGGCGTGGGAGATCGACCAGGCGCACGGCGTCTTCGCCGAGCAGGTGATCCGCCCGACCGGGCTGATCGACCCGCCGGTCGACGTGCGGCCGGCGCGCACCCAGGTCGACGACCTCGTCGGCGAGGTGCGGCAAGTGGCGCAGCGCGGCTACCGCTCGCTGGTCACCGTGCTGACCAAGCGCATGGCCGAGGACCTCACCGAATACCTGCACGAGCAGGGCATCCGCGTGCGCTACATGCATTCCGACATCGACACGCTGGAGCGCATCGAGATCATCCGCGACCTGCGGCTGGGCGCCTTCGACGCGCTGGTCGGCATCAACCTCCTGCGCGAGGGGCTCGACATCCCGGAATGCGCGCTGGTCGCGATCCTCGACGCCGACAAGGAAGGCTTCCTGCGCAGCGAAACCTCGCTGGTGCAGACCATCGGCCGCGCCGCGCGCAACGTCGACGGCCGCGTGATCCTCTATGCCGACAGCGTCACCGGCTCGATGCAGCGCGCCATCGCCGAGACCGATCGCCGGCGCGAAAAGCAGACCGCGTTCAATGCCGCAAACGGCATCACGCCGGAGAGCGTGCGCCGGGGCATCGCCGACATCATGGAGAGCGTCTACGAGCGCGACCACGTGCTCGTTTCCACCGGCGGCGGGCTCGCCGGCATCGGCGACGAGGACGCACCCGCCACCATCGGCCACAATTTCGAGGCGGTCATCGCCGACCTCGAGACGCGCATGCGCGCCGCCGCCGCCGATCTCGACTTCGAGGGGGCGGCGCGGCTGCGCGACGAGATCCGGCGCCTGCGCACGACCGAGCTGGCGGTGATCGACGATCCCACCGCCAAGGCGGTCGCGATCGCGCGAACCGGCCGGCAGCCGGCGGGCGCGCGCAGCAAGGTGCACAAG
>JBAUOM010000035.1:0-1877 GCA_049579765.1 Xanthobacteraceae bacterium | reverse complement strand
CCGCAGGATCGCGCGCCGGCCGCCGTCAAGGCCGATCGGCCGGCCGTTCGCCCGGCCAAGGGCGGCGACTCTTCCGTCAAGTCCGCCTGTCCGCGCGAGCCGTGGCCCTACGGCTGCCAGTGGCGGGAGCCGCCGGCGCGCAAGGTGGTCATTCGCGGCTCGCGTCCAAGCTGACCTTCCGCGCTATGCGCGTGCGCGGCGCCGCGCTTGGCGCAAATACCGAAGCTGCTTCAACCTTCGAGCGGACGCAGCGAGCGGCTGATGCGGGTCACGATGGCGTCCCAGGCGCGCCGCTTCGCCTGCGGGTAGATCAGGTCGAAGCAGTGGATCGCGCCGCCGGCCTCGCTCGAGAAATTGCACCGGCTTTACAGGATCACGCCCTGCCGCTCCGAGGGAGATCGCGAAGAATCCTCGGGTGACGCGCTCGTAGTCGAGGGCGGAACGGGCGACGCGCAGGTTCTTCTTCAGGTAGCTCGCCGGCGTGTCGCCGTCCTCGTTCTCGCGGCTGTAGATGGTGAGTGCCGCGCGCCCGTCGCCGCTGCTGAGGCGCTGGCCCACGCCCTTTTCCGCCTTGCCGACCGGCACCGAGAAGATGCCGGCGGGATATTCGACCGTGGTGCCGAACCCCGGAACCAGGAATGTCTACGTCCGACTCTGACACGAAAGGGAAGGGTCACAGTGCCCCTGGTGGTGCCTCCGAGGCACGACGTGCCCTCCGGAAAACGGGTGGATATCGGCACGCGGTCGAAGATGCCCGCCCTCGGTGCTCGGCGAGCGGTCCGCCGTGTGCCAGCGGTGCACGCAGACCACCGCGAGGAACTGCGCCGCGACGAGACCGGCGAAGGCGATCAAGCCGTCCACCTGAGCACCTCCGGGTGCCCGCGGGTGCCCCTCCAGCAATCCCCCCAATTGCCATAGTGGCGCAGCGCCCAGCGCGGCGCGTCATTCGATCGGGTGCTCGGGTGCAAAGGGGTTCACTTGCCGACCTGCTTGCGCTGCAAGCCGGTGAGGACGCCCCGGATGCTGGGCGTGGCCCCGGGCGCAGGCCGACCCGGCACATACCCATAACAATTGCTGCCAGCAGAGGAACTGCAAGTGACTGTGCAATGATTGGTGTCAGTGTTGTTGTTGCCGGTATTCTTGCAATCGGTCGTGCACCCGTAGTCGCCCCCCTCCTCCACATAGTTGCCGCTGGCCTTGTCGCATGCAGACTTGATCTGTGCCGACGAGTAGTGGCCGGCGAGACTGATCCTTTTGGCCCACGCCGCCTCTGCGAGGAAGCCGATTGAGACGAGAGCGGCGATGAAGATGATCGATTTGCTCATTGGATTCTCCTCCTCTTTGAACGAGTTGCCATCCAGAACGAGCACCTTCACAAGCACCTCCGAGTAGCCTTTTCAGCAATCCCGGACGCCACAGTAGCGCGGCGCCAGGCACCGCGGCGTCACCCGATCGGGTGACCGACCTTGATCCGCTACGAAACAGGATTGGCTGGGCCTGCAGGTGACGCTTGGCGCTCTCGCTGCGTGGTGCGCCTGGCCCGAGAACAAGACCTGCGAAAAATGGCGCGTCACCCGGTCGAGCGATACAGCCCGGCCATCACCGCGGGTCTGGCGTCAGCGCACGAGCTGAGTGGAAAATCCGGCCACGAGCTTGACGAGGCCGGCCTGGCGGCGGGCTCCGGTCTTTTCGAACAGCCGGCGCAGGTGGGTCTTGACCGTGTTCTCTGCGATGTTCAGAGCCGCTGCGATCTCCGGCGTGCCGCCGACATCGACCACGGCCGATAGCACTCGCAACTCGCTCGGCGTCAGTCGATAGCGCCGGGCAAGCAGGTCCAGCGGCGAACGCGTATCGAGCGTGGCCTTGCGGACAAAAAC
>JBAUOM010000034.1:0-5791 GCA_049579765.1 Xanthobacteraceae bacterium | reverse complement strand
GCCGGATTATCCCGACGCGCGGCCTTTCCACGCGGCGCTGGTCGCGGAAAATCCCGAGCGGCTGGTGTGGGGAGGCGATTGGCCGCATCCGCGCATGGACGGCGAGATGCCGGACGTCGGTCATCTGCTCGACCTGTTCCAGGAATGGACGGACGACGCGGCGATCCGGCGACGCGTTCTCGTCGAGAACCCAGCGCGGCTCTACAAATTCCCGGCCGAGTGATGCCGACGCCGATCGATCAGCGCGGCGCGGCCCGTCAAAACCCGATCAGGTCGAACTTGGTCAACGTCACCTGCGGGCTGATACGCGCGGCGGTCGCGAGATGCCAGGCGGTGTAGAGCTCGGGGAACACGTCGTCGGCCGACATGCCGTCCACCGGGACGATGACCTTGAAGCCGCGCAATGCCGCCGCGCCGGCGGTGTGCAGCACCGAGGTCTGTGCTTGCGTGCCCATTGCCACCACGGTCTTGATCCCCTTGTCCTTGAGCGTCTTCTCGAGCTCGCTGCCGATAAACTTGTCGGGTCCGAGCGGCGGCAGCACCGGCTCGCCTGCCGTGGGCGTGAGCTCCTTGAGAATATCGCCGGCAACCGAGCCCGGCACCGCGACGCTGTAGACAATGAAGGCGCCCTTGGCGCGCGCCTCTCCGACCAGCGCCAGAACCTTGGGGACCGAGCGCGCGCAACGCGGACGGCGCTGTTGGCTGCAGGTCTGGTTGGTGAAATCCATCACCAGCAGGGCGGTCTCGCTGGGAATGATGGTGGCGGGCTTGAGCGCGGGCGGCGGGGGAAACTTGGCGGACGCCCACTCCTCGATCACGGTCTGCGCGTGCGCGCAAGCCCACGGAAGGGAAACGAAAGCAAGTGCCGCGGCGGTGGCGGCCAGAAGCCCCGGTCTTGTCATCATCCCTCCTCCCGCGGCTGATTTGGTCGTAGGCTAACAGCAGCGACCCCGGCGGCATAGTAGGGCAGGCTTGGTAGGGCAGGCTTTGTAGGGCAGGCTTGCGCTCGGCGGCCGGAATGGACAATTTTGTCGCGGTGGAACGGAGGGATCCTTGTCCCACGATGTCCCGATCGGCGCGACCCAGGTGAGCCTTGCTCAGCTCAACGAGCGTTCGCGGGATATATTCCGTCAGATCGTGGAGAGCTATCTCGCCACCGGCGAGCCGGTCGGCTCGCGCAACATTTCCCGGCTGATCGCGACGCCGTTGTCGCCCGCCTCGGTGCGCAACGTGATGTCGGACCTGGAGCAGCTCGGCCTCATCTATGCGCCGCATACCTCGGCCGGCCGGCTGCCGACGGAGATGGGGCTGCGCTTCTTCGTCGACGCATTGATGCAGATCGGCGACCTCACCGAATCCGATCGTCGCGAGATGGAGGCCAAGGTCGCGGCCGCCGGCAAGTCCATGGAGGCGGTGTTGAACGAAGCCTCCGGCATGCTGTCCGGTCTCACCCGCGCCGCCGGCGTGGTGCTGGCGGCGAAATCGAACGTGCGCCTCAAGCACATCGAGTTCGTGCGGCTCGAGCCGGAGCGCGCGCTGGTGATCCTGGTCGGAGAGGACGGTCAGGTCGAGAACCGCGTCATCACCGTTCCCGCCGGGCTGCCGGCCTCCAGCCTGACCGAGGCGTCGAACTTCCTCAATGCACATGTGCGCGGCAGTACGCTGGCCGAGGCCAAGACCGAGCTGGAGAAGGCGCTCGCCGCGGGCGAGGCGGAGCTCGATCAGTTGACCCAGAAGATCGTCGCGGCCGGGCTCGCGAGCTGGTCGGGAGGGGCGAGTGACGAGCGCAGGCTGATCGTGCGCGGTGCGGCGCATTTGCTCGACGACCTCAAGGCGGTCGAAGATCTCGAGCGCGTGCGGCTCCTGTTCGACGACCTCGAAACGAAACGCGGCGTGGCGGACCTGCTGGGCCGGGCCGAGCGCGCCGACGGCGCCCGCATCTTCATCGGCTCGGAGAACAAGCTGTTCTCGCTGTCGGGCTCCTCCACCATCGTCGCACCCTATCGCGACGGCGCCGGCCGCATCGTCGGCGTCATCGGCGTCATCGGCCCTACGCGGCTCAACTACGCGCGCGTGATCCCGATGGTGGACTATACCGCCAAGGTCGTGAGCAGGATCATCGGCGCCTGATCAGGCGCGGCCGGCGCGGCTTGATTTTTGCGCCTTCAGGCCTGATATCGGGGTCGAGCCGAGGTGGCAGCTGGGAACAATACGATGAAGGATTCGACCGCCCGCCCGTCCCCCGATGCGGCCGCCGCGCCCGAGAGCGTGGATGATGCCGCGCGGGCGTCGGAGGCAAAGGCCGCGGACGCGGCCGCGCTGGCGCGCCAGGTCGACGAATACAAGGACAAGCTCCTGCGTACGCTCGCCGAGATGGAGAATCTGCGCCGGCGAACCGAGCGCGAGATCGCGGATACGCGCCTCTACGGCATTTCGGCGTTCGCGCGCGACATCATCGCCGTCGCCGACAACATGCAGCGCGCGCTGGGCGCGCTCGACGCCGAGCTGCGGGAGAAGGCCGACGCCGGCACCAAGGCGCTGCTGGACGGCGTCGAGCTGACCGAACGCGAGCTGCTGAAGGTGCTGGAGAAGCACGGGGTCAAGAAGTTCGACCCGCTCGGAGAGAAATTCGATCCCAACCTGCACCAGGCGATGTTCGAGCTTCCCGACCCCTCGCGGCCCGCCGGTACCGTCGCTCAGGTCATGCAGCCCGGCTATCTCATCGGCGAGCGCGTGCTGCGGCCTGCGCTGGTCGCGGTCGCCAAGGGCGGGCCGAAGCCGTCGGCCGAGCCGCCGGCCAACGACAATTCCGGCTCCTCGGCGCGCAACACCCGCGACTTCGACTGACCCTGCGACGCTGGAGCCCGCGAGAGGGTGGTCGAGCGAAGCCGGGGCAGCAGCACCGCCTGAAACGCGCTATGCTCGTGCTTTCTCCGGCATGAGTCCGATGATCCGCAGCACCGAGCGCTTCCTGACCACGCATACCGGCAGCCTGCCGCGGCCGGACGATCTCGTCCGCATGATGTACGCCAAGGAGGAGGGCGTGCCGGTCGAGGGCGCCGCGCTCGAGGCGCGCGTGCGCGATGCGGTGGCGGAGGTCGTGCGGCGGCAGCGCGATGCCGGCATCGACATCGTCAACGACGGCGAAATGTCGAAGCCGAGCTACGCCACCTATATCAAGGACCGGCTTGCCGGCTTCGGCGGCCTGGGCAACACTTTCGTCTATCAGGATCTCGCCGCGTTCCCCAATCTCGCCAGGCGCGTGTTCGGCGACCCCGGGCGTTCGCGCCGCAAGACCCCCGCCTGCAACGCTGCGATCGCCGTGCGCGACGAGGATGCGGCGCAGGCCGATGTCGACAACCTCCTGGTCGCGCTCGCCGCTGTCGGCGGCGGCGACGCCTTCATGAGCGCGGCGTCGCCCGGCGTGGTCTCGCTCTTCTTCCGCAACGAGCATTATCCCAGCCAGGAGGCTTATCTGGTCGCCGTCGCCGATGCGATGCGCCACGAATACCAAACCATCGCCAAGGCCGGCATCGTGCTGCAGATCGATTGCCCCGACCTCGCCATGGGCCGGCACATCCAATATGCGCAGCTCGGTCTCGCCGAGTTTCGCCGGTGCGCGGGCATGCACGTCGAGGCGCTCAACCATGCGCTTGCCGGCATCCCGCCCGAGCAGCTTCGCATGCATCTGTGCTGGGGCAACTACGAGGGGCCACACCATTGCGACGTGCCGCTCGCCGACATCATCGACATCGTGTTCGCGGCGCGGCCGAGCGCGATCTCGTTCGAGGCCGCCAATCCCCGTCATGCGCATGAATGGACGCTGTTCGAGCGCGTCAAGCTGCCCGCCGGCAAGCTGCTCGTTCCCGGCGTCATCGAATCCAAATCCAACTTCATCGAGCATCCGGAGCTGGTGGCGCAGCGCATCGGACGCTACGCGCGTCTGGTCGGCCGCGAGAACGTCATCGCCGGCAGCGATTGCGGCTACGGCACTTGGGTCGGACAGGCCGCGGTCGACCCCGACGTGGTCTGGGCGAAGCTCGCCGCGCTGGCCGAAGGCGCGCGCATCGCCTCGCGGGAATTTTGGCGGTAGGGGACGCCGGCGCTACAGACCGGTTGGCGCGGTGCGCGGCCGGCCGCACACCAAGCAGGGCCCGCTCAGGCGGGCGGATCATTTCGCCCGAAGTCGAGGGATTCAGCGCGCGGGCGGCGTGGGCATGCCGATTGATGATCCACCAGCTATGAATTGGTCCAGGGCTTCCGCCACGCCATTGCAGTTGTCATGTCGCCACGTTCAGCGCGGATCGATGCTGTCGCGGACAGAGCGGAAGCGGGGATAGGCATCCTTCCAGGCCTCGGTGCGCGCGATCCCCACCAGCTGCATATAGGCGCCGCCGCCGAAGCGCAGCCATTGCACGACCGTCACCGCGGCCCCGCCCGCCAAATCCCGGCCGCTCGCGAGAATCTGATGGCCGGACTGGCCGCCGATGCGCAAGGGCTCGAAACTTTCGACGCGGATGTCCTTGAGATTGGGGATCGTGGCGAAAAGGTCGCGCGCGAAGGTGTCGCGGTCGGAGTTTTGCCCCGGCCCGCCGGGTGCGACGGCGACGATGATGTGGGGCGCCATGGCCGCTTCAGCAGGCCCCCGCGCGTCGGCCGGGGCGTCGCTCAGCATGACGGCGCGGCCCGGGATCACCCCGGCGATGCGAAATCCCGCAAGCTCACCGATCTTGAACGGCACGAGACCGAGTTGCTCCTCGACCGGGACGGTGGCGCGGATGGCGAGCGTGGCGAGCGCGGCCCGGATCGCCGCATCGGGATAGCGCGGCTTGGCGGCCTCCGGCACCTGCACGCTGACGAGGGCGGTGAGCGCCGACGAGGACGCCACCAGAAACCATTTGCGAATTTGGCTATGGTCCACCTCCTGGTGGCCGATCACCAGGAACGCCTTGCCCGTTGGCAGTGGAACCGCTTCGCGTGTCTCCAGCGTCACGCCTTGTCGCTTGAGCGTCTCGGCGTTGATGGTCTTGTCCAGTTCGGCGTAGGCCTGGACCGGCAGCGCGACCAGCATGATGGCGACGTTGTTGTCGGGGTCCTCGTAGCCCAGGAAGCTCTTGCTCGTCGCCAGTCCGGGCGGCGGCGCCAGCCCGATACGGGAGCCGGGCGGATAAACCGCCTCGGCGGCGGGCGCCGGCGACACAGCGAGTGCGAGCACGACGAGGGCGAGGAACAGCCGGATCGATGATGCCATGACGGTCGTCATACTACTGCGATCGAGTGGCCGAAAATACGGCGAACGCCGTGTCGGGCTTCGCAAAGGCGTGATCCGTGCCGGGTCCGAACCGGGCTAGATCGGGATGACTTTTCTTCGAATCGTCATCCCGATCTAGCTTCTTGTCTGAGCATGATCTTTTCCGAAAACCGCTGCACACTTTTCGGGATCATGCTTTAGGCTGGCGCCGTCGACGGCACGGAGGACGCTGATGTGGTCGCATGGCAGCTTCTACTGGAACGAGCTGATGACGCGTGATGCGGAGAAGGCGAAGGCATTCTACAGCTCCGCGATCGGTTGGAGCTTCGACGCGATGCCGATGGAAAACGGCACCTACTGGGTCGCGAAGATGGCGGGCCAGCCGGTGGGCGGCATTTTCTCCATGAACGGGCCGGATTTCGCAGGCGTGCCCGAGCACTGGATGCCCTATTTGGCTGTCGACGAGATCGACCGCCGGATCGGGGCGGCGAAGGCGGCCGGCGCGAAGGTGATCCGAGAGCCATTCGACGTTCCCTCGGT
>JBAUOM010000033.1:0-2310 GCA_049579765.1 Xanthobacteraceae bacterium | reverse complement strand
GGAGGCAAGACGGTAGACGAGGGAGCTTCGCGGCCGGCTTGGTACGCCGCGGGTCTCCCCCATGTCTGGCTGCCCTATGCGCAAATGAAGCGGGCGCTGCCGCCGCTGCCGGTCGTGCGTACGCAAGACTGCCGCATCGTGCTGGCCGACGGCCGCGAGCTCGTCGACGGGATCGCGTCGTGGTGGACCGCCTGCCACGGCTATAACCATCCGCACATCCGCGCCGCGGTCGAGCGCCAGCTCGCGCTGATGCCGCACGTCATGTTCGGCGGGCTGGCCCACGAGCAGGCGCTCATCCTTGCCCGCCGGCTGGCGGCGGTGCTTCCCCGCGATCTCGATCGCGTCTTCTTCTCCGAGTCCGGTTCGGTCGCGGTCGAAGTCGCCATGAAGATGGCGGTGCAGTTCTGGATCAACAGGGGCGTGCGCACGCGCACCAAGCTCCTCGCCTTCAGCGGCGGCTATCACGGCGACACCACCGGCGCGATGGCGATCTGCGATCCCGAGGCCGGCATGCACGCGCTGTTTCGCGGGCTGTTGCCCGAGCATCACGTCGTCGACCTGCCGCGGGACGAGGAAAGCGCCGCGGCGTTCGCGCGCGTTCTCGAACGCCACGCCGATGAGCTTGCCGGCATCGTCGTCGAGCCGTCGGTGCAGGGGGCGGGCGGCATGCGCTTCCACGGCGCGGCGGTGCTGCGGACGTTGCGCGAGGCGGCCGACCGCTACCAGCTCCTGCTGATCTTCGACGAGATCTTTACCGGCTTCGGCCGCACCGGAACGTTGTTTGCCTGTGAGGCGGCGGGCGTGGTGCCGGACATCGTCACGCTGTCGAAGGCGCTGACCGGCGGAACGCTGCCGCTCGCCGCGACCGTCGCCAGCAGGCGCGTCTTCGAGACATTCTGGTCCGACGACCCGATGCATGCACTGATGCACGGGCCGACCTTCATGGCCAACGCGCTCGCCTGCGCGGCTGCCAATGCCTCGCTCGACCTGTTCGAGCACGAGCCGCGGCTGCGGCAGGTGGCGGATATCGCGGCGGCGCTCGAGCGCGGGCTTGCGCCCTGCCGCGGCCTGCCCGGCGTCGAGGACGTGCGCGTCAAGGGCGCGATCGGCGTGGTCGAGCTCGAGCGCATCGACGATCTCGATCGCCTGCGCGCGCGCTTTATCGAGGAGGGGGTGTTCGTGCGTCCGTTCGGCTCCATCGTCTATCTCACGCCCGCTTTCACCATCGGCGAGGAGGAGCTGGCGCGCCTGACCGGCGCGGTGGTGAAGGTCGTGGGCGCTCGTCGCCCTTAGATGGATCCGAGCTCGGGTGTACGTTCTCAACCCACGATTGCGGCACGGCGCATGATGCAACCCGATCCTGTAAATAACAGGGAAAATACAGGCCGCGCTGGCTGGAGTGCACGCACCCCCAGCTCCCACCCGTGCGCGTGCCGGTGCGTTGCCGCCAAGACAGACGCAGCGAGGCGCGCCCTCGGTTTGATCCGAGTGCGTTGCCGCCGACGCGATTGCGCTCGGGCGCGCGGTTGCCGATGCGCCCTGCGCTCGGCCTGCACACGAGCGGCCGCCGCGTCCTTTCCTATTCACGATATCAAACAGCGCAGTCTTCTTCGTTCCCGCCGCGCGTTGCTGCGCCCGGGTTCTGGCTTTCCTCTTTTCCATCCGCCCCCAAGCGAGGGGGGTGGGGCGCCGGCAGGGCGCCGAGCAGGGATGGTCGGGTAGCTACTACAAATGCGAGGCGTAGTCAATACCGTAGTTGGGCAGTAGCCGAAAAAGCGCGCGGCAAAGCGACGGCGACTATGCCGGCAGCGCTGGCGGCGAAACGATGATCCCAGCCCGCGGGCCGGCGCGGCTCGGCAGTTCCAGATCTTGTGCACCGGACGAGCTGTAGGCGATGGCGTCCCCGCGCCGCAGCGGTGCGGCGTGCCTTCCAGCCGCGAGCACGACATCCGATTCGTAGCCGTATAATGATGCGGCGAAGGCATGGGCATTGCGCGCGCAAGGGTGCGGACGAAACAGCCGATGGCGCGCAACGCTGATCCTACGCCGCCGGCACCGCCCTGCAGAGAGGGAGAACGAGCCATGAAAATCGACGTCGTCAAATCCGGCGCGCCGCGGCCGCTGGCTAATTACTCGGAAGCGATGGTCGCGGGCCCGTTCATCTTCGCGGCCGGCCAGCTCGCGAGCGATTTCAAGACCGGCGTGCCGCCGGCAGCGCGCAAGCACCCCAACTTTCCGTTCTACGGCTCCGACATCAAGCTGCAGAGCCGCTACATCCTCGAAAATCTCAAGAGGACGTTCGAGGCCGCA
>JBAUOM010000032.1:0-3763 GCA_049579765.1 Xanthobacteraceae bacterium | reverse complement strand
TCACGATGGCGTCGGCGCGAGGCCGCTGCTGCGGATCCCACGGCTGCTCGACCGTGACCACGTCGGGCGAATGGATCTGATAGGCGGTCAGGAGGCGGTCGGCCGGCACGCCGAGCGCCGCCGCCATGCGGGCGCGGTTCTCCGCCACACTGGCGGGGGCGTCGTCGGACCCGGGTCCGCCGTTGAGGCTGGTGTAGACGCCGTCGGACACCCCCCCTTCGCGCGTGAAGAAGGCGTGGCGGATGCCGTCGAGCGCGGCGAGCGAGGCGGCCTGCAGCATGTGCCTCTCATGCCCGGTTTTCGGCCGCGCTGACAAGATCGTGCCGGCAACCCGAGGCTCGCGCCCACCCTGCAGCCCAGGCGATCGCGCCTGGCGGGTTCAAAAGGCCCACTAGAATCATAGAGCCGCTCTCCCAGGATCCCGAAGTTCCGGCCTCCGAACGTGCCGCGAGCGCCGACGACGCTTGCAATCGGACCATCGGTCTGCCCGCTCAGGTTTCGAACGCGGGCAGGGTGTCGAGCTTCGGGCTCGACAAGGCGACCGCCTTGATCAGCCGGCCCATGCCGGTGCGGCTCTCGTCGGTGAGGCGTGCGAGCGCCGCATCAATCGTGCCCGCATATTGGGGAGGCGCGCCGGCCTTCAGCGCCGCCGCCCTCGACCGAATGCCGAGCCGGCGCAGCAGCACCGCCTGGGTCACCGGCCCGTGCACGCGCGCGCCCATGCCTTCGGCCGCCTGCGCCAGCGCCTGAAAATCCACATGCGCCGTGAGATCGACCTCGCCCGGCGTCAGCAACGGCTCGACGAAGCGATGGCCGCCGATGGCCTGCAGGGTCTCGCCGATGGCAGTCTCGAGATGGCCGTAATCGATGATCAGCGCCGCGCCGCCGAAGCGCGCGATGCGCCGGCCGAGCTCCAGCGCCATGCGGTCGGAGCGCCACTCGAAAATCTCGCCGATCTGCGCCGCGCGCAGCGTGGCGGGTAACAGCTTGTCGAACAGCGGGATCGGATCGCGAGCGATGCCGAATTGGAGCGCGTCGTCGTCGCCGATCTCGACCACACGTTCGTGCCAGCCGTCGGCGCACATGACGGCCTGATGCACGGGCAGCGCGTCGAAGAACTCGTTGGCGAGGACGAGCAGCGGTCCGTCCGGCACGTCGTCGATTGATCGATGCCATGTCACCGGGACGTCGCCCGCGGCCAGAGCCTGACGCTGCAGCCGTTCGAGCTGCGGGCTGACCTCGACCATGTGCAGCGCGATGGCGGCGCGGAATGTCGGCATCACCTTCGCCGCCCGCAGCGCGTCGACCATCATGGTGCCGCGGCCGGGCCCGAGCTCCACCAGGCGGATGGTGGCGGGCGATTCCATCGCCCGCCAAACGGCAGCCGCCCACAGGCCGATGAGCTCGCCGAACATCTGGCTGATTTCGGGCGCGGTGGTGAAGTCGCCGGCGGCGCCGAGCGGATCGCGCGTCGCGTAGTAGCCGTGTTCGGGATCGGTGAGGCAGAGCTCCATGTATTTCGCGACCGCCATCGGACCGCCGACCGCGATGCGGCGGCGAATCTCGGCCTCGAGCGGGGAAATATCGTGCGCCATCATGTCCGCCGTGCCGGCCCTCGTCGCAGCGCCATTGCCATCAGCACGATGCCGGCCAAGATCAACGGGATCGAGAGCAGCGTTCCCATGGTCAGGCCGCCCCAGAGGAAGCCGAGCTGCGGATCCGGCTCGCGGAAATGCTCGCAGATCGATCGCGCGATACCATAGCCGAAGCTGAACGCGCCGAGGACCAGCCCCGGGCGCTTGAGCGCGCCGGCGCGGATCAGCGCGGCAAGCGCCACGAACAGAACGAGCCCTTCCAGCGTCGCCTCGTAGAGCTGGCTCGGATGGCGCGGCAGCGGTCCGCCGGTCGGAAACACCATGGCCCAGGGCACGTCGGTCGGGCGACCCCAGAGCTCGCCGTTGATGAAATTGGCGATGCGGCCGAGAAAGATCCCGATGGTACCGGCGGCGCAGGTGATGTCGCCGAGCGAAAGTATGGAGAGCCCGCGGTGGCGCGCGAACAGGATGACGGCGAGCACGCAGCCGAGAAAGCCGCCGTGGAACGACATGCCGCCTTTCCAGAGCTGGAAGCTCTCCAGCGGATGGGCGGCGAAATAGCCGGGATTGTAGAACAGCACGTAGCCGATGCGTCCGCCCAGGATGATGCCGAGCGTGACCCACAGCACGAAGTCGTCGTAGTCGTGGACCGTCAGCGGCACCGGGCTGGCCCACAACTCCTGCCGACGGATGACCGCGCGGGCATAGAGCCAGCCGAGAAGGATGCCGACGATGTAGGCGAGGGCATACCAGCGAACGACCAAGGGCCCGAAGCTGACGAGCACGGGGTCGAAGGCGGGGAAGGGTATGGCGTAAAGCGGCATCGGCGATTCGCACCACGCTCTGCGGGGGCCTGATGCGGGCAGGCGGCCGGCGGAGTCAAGCTGCCGTCCCAACACGGCCATGGCATCCCGTGCGCCGTCTGGTCGAAATGGCCGGCAGCGATGCGGTCGCGGCCTTCGCCGAGACTCGCCGTCGACGGAGATCGGGCCGCGAGAGCGGATGGTGGAGCTTGGCCTGCGACCGGGCCCTTGCGGGGCAAACGATCCGTCCCCATTGTTCGGGCAGGCACACCCATTTCGGACCCCAGGACCAGCGATGACGCAGACCACCAACCGCTTCTTCGACGAGTTCGCGCGGCTGATGAACGATGCGGCGGGCGTCGCCTCGGGTGTGCGGCGCGAGTTCGACACCGTGGTTCGCAACCAGGCCGAGCGCATCTTGCGCGACCTCGACGTGGTCAAGCGGGAGGAGTTCGAGGCGGTCAAGGAGATGGCGCGGCTGGCGCGCGAGGAAACCGAGGACCTGAAGGCGCGCGTGGCCGCGCTGGAAGCCCGGCGCGGACCCGGCGGAACGTCGTAACCGGCTGCGCGACCGTCGTTTTTGTCCACGCCCGCGCGGCGGCCGGATTCCTTGTCTTTCCCCATTGCGGTCGCTATAAGCGCGCCGACCGCCGGCTGGTGCGGCGGATTTGAGGTTCGGCACCCTGGGCCGGCCGTCCGGATTGCGGCAAGGTCGCGGCCCCGACACCCCTGGAGGCATGCCGCGCGAGCTTTGGCCGCAGCTCGGCGGCCGTTTCGTTTGCACGAGGATTTGCACATGGCGACCGTCAAAGAGTTGAAGGCGGCGGCGCGCTCGCGGGCCGGCAAGGGGGCCGCCCGCGCAGAGCGTCGCGCCGGCCGCGTACCGGGCGTGATCTACGGCGACGGCAAGCCGCCGCTCAACGTCTCGGTCGATCACGCCGAGCTCAAGCAGCGCATCTATGCCGGCCGCTTCCTCACCACGGTCTACGACCTCGACGTCGACGGCGCCAAGCATCGCGTCATTCCGCGCGACTTCCAGCTCGACCCGGTGAAGGACCTGCCGGTGCACGTCGACTTCCTGCGGCTGGGCGAGGGCGCGCAAATCCGCGTGCGCATTCCGGTCCACGTCATGAACACGGACCAGGCGCCCGGCATCAAACGCGGCGGCACCGTCAACATCGTCACCCACGCGGTCGAGGTAGTGTGCTCGCCCGAGCACATCCCGGAAGCGATCGACGTCGATATTTCGGGCCTCGATATCAACTATTCGAAGCATCTCGATGAGATCACGCTTCCGCCGAACGTGCGCGTGGTCGGCAAGCTCGATCAGACATTGGTCACGATCGTGCCGCCGTCGGGTTATGC
>JBAUOM010000031.1:0-4914 GCA_049579765.1 Xanthobacteraceae bacterium | reverse complement strand
AATCAAAAGCATCACGGCGACCCTGCAGCCGGGAAACCAATGGCGGCCCCGGGAGATCGTTCGCGGCGGTATTGAGTTATTGCTGGCGCTCACGACCTGCGCAACTACCGACAGCTCCCCGTTGGTCACGGAGACGAATGACGTATCGCCGAGCGCGCTCGAGCTCCTAATATGCCGCCCGCAGCCAAGGATCGAGGAGCACACGCATGCCGGTGTTCGTCGTTGCCCATGGCGCCTGGTCGGCGGCCTGGGCGTGGAAGAAAATGCGTCCGTTGCTGGGCGCGGCGGGCCATGACTTGTGGACGCCGACCTATACCGGTCTCGGCGAGCGCGCCCATCTCGCCGGCCCCACGGTCGATCTCGACACCCACATCACCGACATCACCGGCGTGCTCGAGATGGAGGACCTGCGCGACGTCGTGCTGATCGCGCACAGCTACGGCGGCATGGTGGCGACGGGCGTCGCCGACCGCGTCCGCGCCCGCATCGCGCAGCTCGTCTATCTCGACGCCTTCGTGCCCCAGGATGGCCAGAGCCTGTTCGACCTGCAGCCCGCACCGACGCGCGAGCGCATGCGCGAGCTTGCCCGGACGAGCGGCGAGGGCTGGCGCGTGCCGCCAAACCCCATGCCGGCGGACACACCGACGGCGGATGTGGCCTGGGCGGCCGGCCGCCGGCTGCCGCAGCCGATCGAGACCTTCGAGCAGCGGCTGCGTCTCGCCGGCGCAGGCCCGCCGCCTCCGCGCAGCTACATCTATTGCCGGCGCATCGGGCCGACTGATGTGTTTGGCCAATTCGCCGAGCGCGCCCGACGCGAGCCCGGCTGGCGCTATTTCGAGATCGACGCCAGCCACAACCCCCACATCACCGCGCCGCAAGTGCTGCTCGATGTGCTGACGCGGATCGTGACGATGCAAGCGTAGGCTCTCGTAGGCCGGCGCCAAGCCGCGATCGTGGCCCGGACGCGGCGCAGCGCGCAGCTCTTGCGAAGCGGTGCACCACCGATCCCGGATCGCCACCGACTGAAACGGTCCGCGCGCGTCGCATCTCATCTATCCGACTTGCTTGCGCACCTCGAGCGGGACACGCGACCGCCTCCTTCGTGTTAGATTGCGGTCGAGCAGAGGCATGCAGCGCGGGAGAAGCGAACATGGAGATCGGGTTCATCGGAGTCGGCCAGATGGGCTTCCACATGGCTCGGCGGCTGGTCGAGGCCGGCCACAGCCTGATCGTGTTCGACGTCAGGCGCGAGGCGATCGACCGTCTCACGGCGCTGGGCGCGCAGGCGGCCGCTTCGCCGCGTGCGGTGGCCGACGCGGCCGAGACCGTGATGGCGAGCCTGCCCACGCCCGATATCGTGCTGGCGGTCGCCACCGGCCCCGACGGCGTGATCGAGGGCAGGCGCGTGCGCCGCTTCGTCGACCTCTCGACCACTGGCGCGGTCATGGCCAAGCGCATCTTCGCGGCGCTCGCGGCGAGGGACCTCGTGCAGATCGACTGCCCGGTGAGCGGCGGCGTCACCGGCGCGGCCAAGGGCACGCTGGCGCTGATGGTCTCGGGTCCGCGCGCCCAGGTAAGCGCGATCGAACCGGCGCTGCCGGCCATCGGCAGGACCTTCTTCATCAGCGAGCGGCCGGGCGCCGGGCAGACCATGAAGCTGTGCAACAATTTCCTGTCCGCCGCCGCCATGACCGCCACGTCGGAGGCGATGGTGATGGGGGTCAAGGCCGGGCTCGATCCACGCATCATGCTCGACGTGATCAATGCCGGCACCGGGCGCAACACCGCGACCGAGGACAAGTTCGGGCGGGTCGTTCTCCCGCGCGCGTTCAACCTCGGCTTCACCGTGGGACTGATGACCAAGGATCTCAAGCTGTGCCTCGCCGAGGGCGAGGCGTTGGGGGTACCCATGGCAGTGGCGGAAACCGTGACCCGCATGCTGCAGATCGCCTGCGACGAGAACGGGCCGGAAAAGGACCTCACCACCGTGGTGCAGCCGGTCGAGCGGCGCGCCGGCGTCGAGGTGCGTCCGCCGCGCGAGAGCGGGCCGCTCGGGAAGTGAGGCGCATGTCCGGCGCGCAGACACATCATCTGCCCGACGCGTCATTCCGGGACCGTCCGAAGGGCCGGACCCGGAATCCATAACCCGCCGCCTGTGACTATGCATCGCGGGCAGGCGAGCTTCGCTCCCGCCCCGGAATGACGGCCTCGGGCAAATGGAGATGCATCATGACCGACGACGTGCACGAGATCTACGCGATCCACTATGGACATCACGATCGCAAGTCGTCCGAGAACTATATCGGCGGCGATCCCCACGACGTGCTGCAGCCGCTCGACTATTACGTCTGGGCGATCGTCGGATCCTCCGGCGCCATCATCCTCGACACCGGCTTCGACGCGGCGATGGGCAAGAAGCGCCAGCGCGAGCTTATCAGGCCGGTCGGCGACGGGCTGCGGGCGATCGGCATCGACGCCTCCGACGTCGAGACGGTCGTCGTCAGCCACATGCATTACGATCATATCGGCAACTACGACCTGTTCCCGCGCGCGCGCTACCACCTGCAGGACCGCGAGATGGCCTACGCCACCGGACGCTGCATGTGCCACGCGGCGCTGCGGCAGCCGTTCGAGACCGACGACGTGGTGGCGATGGTGCGCAAGGTCTTTGCCGACCGCGTCGTTTTCCACGACGGCGAGGACGAGATCATACCCGGCGTCACCGTTCACCATATCGGCGGCCACTCCAAGGGCCTGCAGAGCGTGCGGGTGAAGACGCGGCGCGGCCATGTCGTGCTCGCCGCCGACGCCGCGCATCTCTACGCCCATCTCGACAGCGGCCGCATCTTTCCCACGACCTACAACATCGCCGAGGTGGTCGAGGGCTATCAGAGGCTCAAAAGGCTCGCGACCTCACGCCACCACGTCGTGCCCGGCCACGGTCCGCTCGTGCTCGCACGTTACCCTGCGGCCAAGCCCGGACTTGAGGGCTGGGTGGTGCGGCTCGATGCCGAGCCGAAGGGGTGAAGATCACCCCTGCTGGCGCGAATCCCGATCGACTGTGCTTCGCGCATCACCCCGGCACCTTCGGCGCCGTCAATGTCGCGGGCTTCGGCGACACCACCCACGCCGCCGGCCCGCTCGGAGGCGGCCAGATCAGATACAACGTGCAACGCGGCCAGTGGGTGCTCGGCGTCGAGGCCGAGGCGAGCGTTGCGGAGGTGTGGGGGGAGAACACCTGCTTCTCCGGCCTCGTCGGCCTCAACTGCCAGCGCGCCGTCGCGGCGCGCGGCGCGGTCACCGGCCGCCTGGGCTATGCCTGGGACCGCGCGCCGGCACCACCGACCTGACCGCATGGGGGTGGATCGCCGGCGGGGGCATCGAGTACGGCCTCACCAGCAACTGGACGGCGCGCATCGAATACGACCACCTCGATGTGCCGAGCACGACCGTGCCATTCCCGACGGTCGCCCTGGTGAACGCGCAGAGCATCGCGGTCCGCCAGTGGATCGACGTGGTCAAGCTCGGCGTCAACTACAAGTTCGACTGGGATCCCTTCGCCGGCAGTCTCTGATGCCAAATGCAAATTCGCGCCACCCTCGTCGCCGCGAAAGCGGGGACCAGTCATCGCCGCAAAGGGCAATAGGGCGCCGCTTTGGCCCGAAATCGCACGCTCGCGGGTTACCGGACGCCAGCTTTCCGCGGGCGCGACACCGGAGCGAAGCCGAACAGGCAAGCTCGGCGTTACATGATCGCGAACTCGGTGTTGCGGCGGTCGGTCACCAGCATGCTGCCGGGATAGTGGGTGATGCAGAATTCGGGCTTCGCCGTCGCGACCACGGATTGCGGCGTGACCCCGCAGGCCCAGAACACCGGGATCTCGTCGTCCTCGACCGGCACCGGATCGCCGTAGTCGGGTTTTGCCAGGTCGGCGATGCCGATCAGCTCGGGCTTGCCGATATGCACCGGTGCGCCATGCACCGCCGGAAAGCGCGTGGTGATCTGGATGGCGCGGATCGCGTCCGCCGGCGTCATCGGCCGCATGGAGACGACCATCGGGCCGTGGAACGGGCCCGCCGGCGCGGTCGCGATCGAGGTGCGGTACATCGGCACGGTGGCATTGCAGGTGATGTGGCGCAGCTCGATGCCGTCCTCGATCAGGGCTTCCTCGAAGGAAAACGAGCAGCCCAGCACGAAGCTGACGAGATCATCACGCCAATGGGCGCGGATGTCGGCGGGCTCGTCGACGAGCTCGCCCCGGCGGAACACGCGGTAGCGTGGCACGTCGGTGCGGATATCGAGATCGTCGGCGAGCGTCGGCAGCCGAAAGTCGCCGGGTGCCGAGGCCGCGAGCAGCGGGCAGGGCTTGGGATTGAGCTGGCAGAAGCGCAGGAAATCACCGGCGAGGCTGCCCGGCAGGATCGCGAGATTGCCCTGCACGAAGCCCGGGGCGATGCCGGCGGTCTGGCCCTTGAACGCGCCGGCGCGGGCGGCGAGCCGCGCGGCGCGGCCGGTCTGCGGGACTCCTTCGCGGGTTGAGGTGGCAACGGTCATGGCGCTCCCTCGGCGCACGTCGAGCCGCCGACGTGCATGCGACCATCTTATCATGCCGAGCACGGGGAAACCGGTTGAATATGGGCGCGGGATCGCGTTTGCTAAGGGATCATTCACAAGCAAGAACCCGGCGACGTACCGGGTCGGTCTCAGATCAGAGAGGAATTCGCAATGTCTGACCAAGAGAAATCGCACGATCAAAACGAGCAATTCCGGCACGGCGGCAGGGTTACGCGCCGCCGCCTGATCGGATATGGCGCGGCCGGAGCCGGCGCGCTCGGCGCGACCATGCTGGTGCCGGCGCCGTGGCAGGCCGCCTTCGGCCAGGCCAAGCCCTACACGATCGGCACGCTGCAGCCG
>JBAUOM010000030.1:0-21161 GCA_049579765.1 Xanthobacteraceae bacterium | reverse complement strand
GTGCTGCGCGGCGGAAAATCCTTCGGAAGGTAGCGCCATTGGCAGCCGGTGCTCAGGATATACATGACCCCATTCATGACCGCGCGCATGTCTGTTCGCCGCTTGCCGCCGCCTGGCTTCGCGGGCGGAATGAAGGGTTCAATATGCCTCCACTCGTCATCCGTCAGGTCGCTCGGGTATCTCAGGTGATCACGATTGTATTTCGCTCGGTTCTCATCCGTCCACATCGGTGGTCTCCCCCTCGAATCAGACCACCTCCCTTGAATCACAAATGATTCAAACGATTCAAGAAGTTTTAAGACGGACACTTAGACGCGCACCGGCCCGGCGAAAAGGCCATCGGAGGGCGAGCCGCAAGCAAGCGTCGCGCGCGCTGCATTGCCGTCGGCGCCTCAGGCGATCGTCTCGATCTCCGCTTCCGACTGGCCGGCCTGGACGGTATCGCCAACCTGCTTGCCGAACAGCGCGCGCGCCAGCGGCGAGGCATGCGAGAGCGTCCCGTGCGCGGGATCGGCCTCGTCCTCGCCCACGATCCGGAACGTCTGCCGGCGTCCGTCCTCGCGGACGATGGTGACGGTCGAGCCGAAATGCACCTGCGTCGAATCGGTGGGCGGCGCAACGACCTGCGCGGTCGCCCGCCGCGCGTTCCAATAACGCAGGTCGCGGGCCGCCCGCGCCAGCGCGGTGCGGTCGTCCGCGGTCTGGGCTGCCGCCTGCTCCTGCTGCAGGCGCGCGATCTCAGCCTCGATGTGCACGAGCCCTTCCGCCGTAACCAGGTTCGGATGCGGCGAAACCGGCCGCTCCGGCAGCTCCTCGCCGGCAGCCTCGCCGTCGGGCTCCTTCACGAATGCCCTGCTCATGATGGCGCAACCGTTGCTCGTGCCGCGGATCGCCGCCCGCCCAATCCGGCGAAACGGCCGCTGCGGCAATTATGGGGTGTCGGCGGGCGGGACTCGATGCGTCTTACCAGCGCGGCTTTGGACGGGAACGTTTCCGCCGGGAAACAGTTCAACTCAATTGAGTAGCGGCCGGGGCCGCCGACCATGCCGTCCGTTTGCGGAGAGAACAGATGCACAAGGTGCCGATCGTCGCTCTCGCACTGGTGCTGCCACTGATGGGCAGTACCGCTCGTTCGCAAACCGCGCCGTCGCCGATCGCGCCGCAACAATTGCCGCCCGCGAGCAGCAAGCTCAATCTCACGCTGGAGCAGCGTCACACGATCCGGGAGATCGTCAAGGACATGAAAGCCGACACCTCGTCGGGCGGGGTGCAGGCCGTCGGCCAGGCGGTCCCGCCGGGTGTGAGCCCGCACCCCATGCCCGGCATTGTCGGGCAGAAAGTCCCGCAGGTGAAGGCGCACAGGTATTTTCTCACCGCGGAGCAGATCGTGATCGTCGATCCCAAGGACGACCGCGTGTCCGACGTGATCAAGCGCGCGGAGGACTGAGCGGCGGAACCGTTACGTGCCGTGACCTTGTTGGCGTCCGATCGCTCTACCGCGCTTTGCCGAGATATCGCTTGTCGAGCATCACGTGGATGCCCTTGTTGCCGTTGACCACCTGCGTCACGCGCAGATCGGCGGCGAGGCTCGCCAGCGTGTAGGCTTGGTAGCGGTCGAGGCCGGCGCGGGCGCAAATGAGATCGAGCATCTGCCGCAGCGCGATCACCACGCAGTCGTCGAGATCGGGATCGAACGCCATGGTGATCATGTGCGTCGGCGTCTCGGCCAGCGGCCATTCCAGCCGCATGTCGTCGCGCACGGTGAGGCGGAAAGTCCCGGTCAGGCCGGTCTCGACCGCGGTGATGCAGACCTCGCCGTCGCCTTGCGCGCCGTGGCCGTCGCCGACCGAGAACAGCGCGTCGTCGACAAAGATCGGAAGATAGAGCGTGGTGCCGGCGACGAGCTCCTTGTTGTCGAGGTTGCCGCCGTTCCTGCGCGGCGGCGCGGTCGAGATCATGCCCCAGGCGGGCGGCGGCGCGGTGCCCATCACGCCGAAGAACGGCGCGAACGGAACCTCCTGGCCCCACGGCAGCCGCCATGCCTTGTGCGCGCGGTCGAGCACGATGTGGATGTGGCGGTTTTCGGCAAAGTCGTCGGGCAGCGCGCCGGCGAGCGGGCGCACCGAGTTGTAGCCCCAGTCGTAGAACGCGTCGATCGCCTCGATGTCGACTTGCAGCACCTGGCCGGGCTTGGCGCCCTTGACCGCGATCGGGCCGGTTAGGATGTGCGGCCCCAACTCGCGGCGGACCTTGGCGTGAATGGCGGGCAGCGCCGGCGGCACGACGAGCGGCGGCGCCGGCATGAGATCGGGGCCGCCCGACACCGTCGAGACCGTCACGCGCTCGCCGCTGTCGACGGCGAGGCGGGGAGCAAGGCCGGCGTGGAAATAGCCCCAGTGCACGTTGTCGGGGCCGGGCTCGAGATGAATGGGCATCGATTTGGTCCGTTGTTCGCAAGACCATCAGCACAGCATGTTTTGCGGCTCGATCCAACGGGGCGAACTCGCTCCGCCTCGCCAGGTCATCCCACGGGAGCGAGTACCAGCTCAAGCAATCTCCCCGCTGTGGTGCCCGCGCAAGCGGGCATCCATATTCCAGAGACGGTAGCGGGTGGCACGATGGGTCTCCGCTTTCGCGGGGACGACAGCACTGAGAAATGCCGGCGGGTGCGGCAGGAGCGTCGACCTTCGGAAGGACGCGCTCACAGCGCCGCCACGGTCGCCACCTCGATCAGCAAGGGCTCCTGCACGAGCCGGTCGACGACCAGGAGCGTGTTGGGCGGGTAGGCGCCGTTCGGAAAGATGCGCGGAAATTCGCGCAGGCGAAACTGCATGAACTTGGCGATGTCCTGGGAGTGCACGAGATAGGTCGTGAACTCGACCACGTTGGCGAAGCCGGCGCCCTGGGATTGCAGCGCGGCCTGGATATTGGCGAAGACCTGCCGGCACTGGGCATCGAAATCGTGCTCGCCGACGAGCTTGCCGCTGCTGTCGGTCGCCACTTGGCCGGCGATGAACAGAAACTCCGAGGCCTTGACGCGCGTGATCTGGGAATATTGGCCGAGCGGCTTGCCCAGCGCATCCGGGTTGAGAATAGAAATCTCGGGCATGATGGCTCCTTGGAGCGTTGGCGCGAATCGTCACTCGTTCGGAATGACCGGCAGCAGCAGGTGCGAGGGGTGCCGCGGGTCGTGATAGATTCGATGCAGCACGGTCTTGCTGCTGCAGATGTGATAGGGGATGTACTCGACATTGGTGGCGCCGCCGACGCCGGTTGCGACGTCGAGGCTCGTGATCTCGACGCAGATGCGGTGATCCTTCTTGAACCGGTTGGCGGTCGCCATGATCTCGATGGCGTATTCGTTGATCTCGCCGGGCACGACCGGCCGACGCGCCGCGCGTGTGAGCGGATGCCAGGGGCGGCCGGGCAGCGATCGCTTTTCGTCGATCGCGCGATGGGAGGCCTTGAGCCAGCCGCGCGTCAGCTCGCGTTCGTGCAGGCCCGGCATTAAATCGCGCTCGCCGTCGCGCGCGGTTTGCACGCCGACGTCCGGACCCACATCCTTGAGAATGACGATCCAGTTGGTGTCGTCCTGGTCGATCGACGCGTGGAGATTGAGCACGCTCGGGCCGACGATGGTCACGTCCTGCGCCAGCGGTTCGCTCAAATAGCGCAGCCGTTGGACGCGGTTGGTCTGGCTCGCCGGCATCTGCACGAACGCGTCGGGGGCCTGGTAGTCGTCGGCGCTCGCCGGCGCGAACGGCTCGGTCGTGAGCCGCTCCCAGCCGCGCAGATAGAACTTGATCCATTGCGTCTCCGGCAGCGGCCAGTCGCTGCCGCTGCGCCACTCATTAGCGCCCATGACCCAGAAGCGCACCGGCGGCTCGTCGAGAATGCCGGTGTCGATGCCCTTGAGCCATTGGTCGTGCCAGCGCAGCATCTCGTCGCGGAACGCCGTGACCGGGCGATCGAGGTGGGCGGGGCCGGCGAGCAGCAGCTTCTTCGGCGCCTTGATGTTGCGAAACCAGTTCTGTGCGCCGAGGAGATGGGTCTTGTAGGTGTAGCCGTACCAGCCCGAGCCGGTATAGCTCGGCACCGTGATCTGCGAGAACTCGGCCTCGCTTTTCTCGACCGCCGCCTCCTTGTCGTAGGGATCGACGAGTATGTCGAAATAAGCGGGGAAATGCTGGCCCTTGAGCGCCAGCACGTTGTGGACGTGCGGGTACATCTTGAAATCGGGGTTGGTGATCGCCTCCTGCCACAGCCTCTCGCGTTCCGGCGGAAGTGCCTTGGGCTGGCCCTTTTGCTGATGCGCGGAGGCGTAGACCTGCAGCAGGAAGCGGAACAGGTGGATGACGCCGCCGGGATATTCGTCGCGGAAGCCGCCGCCCTCGCCATAGGCGCCGCGCGGATCGAACGGAAAGATCGCCTTGAGATGCGGCGGCTTGAGCTTCGCCGCCATGAATTGCTCGGCGCCGAAGCCGGAGATCCCGATCATGCCCACATTGCCGTCGCACCAGGGTTGGGCCGCGATCCACTCGATGAGATCGTAGCCGTCGAAGGCGCGCGAGCCGCCGCCTTCCGACTTGCCGATGCCGCGCGGATTGCCGATCACGTGCGCGTAGCCGCGCGTCACGAAAAATCGCGTGTCGCCCGCTTCCGCCGGACCGGTCCACAGCATCGACCAGGCCGGATGCGCCAGCGCGGCCTGCGCCGGCTCGGGGCCTTGCAGGTCCTTGTTGTGAATCGACAAGGCGAGGAGCGCGGGGACCCGATCCGTCGTCTCCGGGCGGTAGACATCGGCCGCGATCTTTACGCCGTCGCGCATCGGCACGAGGACGTCCTTCTCCGCGATCATGCCGGAATAGGTCGGCGGGCGGTCGTATGCGACGGGTGCGCGCTGGCCCGACAGCGACAGTTGAAACGCCAGGTCGCTCGTCGTCCCGTCTGTCATCGCTGCCGTCCCCCTTGGCGTGGTCGGAATCGAGGTTGCGTCAGATCGGGCGCGCACCGCAGGCGCCGCCGCCGCGCGGGGCAAGGTAACATGCGGGGCTGCCGCCGCGGCAAGCCTCGCCCGGCCATGGGAGCCTTGCGCGGCAGCCATGCGGGGCGCCGCCGGCTTTGGGCGGGATTGCTGTTGCCTGCCGCGCAGGCAGTTGGCAAGGGAAGGCCGGCTCCGACTTGAGGTCCAAAGCGAACCAATGAGGAAGCGCCGGGAGTCGCGCACGTAACCGATGCTCAAGTCCGGGACTCTCCACGCCGGGGTCGAATCCTCCTTCGCCTGGTGGCGGCTCGTCGTCGCCGTGGTGCTCGGCACCATCGGCAGCGTCGGCACGTGGTCGGTGCCGGTGGTGCTGCCGGCGGTGCAGGCCGAATTCGGCGTTGCGCGCGGGGATGCGTCGCTGCCCTATACGCTGGCCATGCTCGGCTTCGCCTGCGGCGGCGTGGTGCTGGGGCGGCTGTCCGATCGGTTCGGCATCATGGCGCCGGTCGTCTGCGGCGCGATTGCGCTCGGCGCGGGCTACGTCGTTGCCGGCTTCGCTTCCAGCCTCACGGAGTTCGCGCTCGTGCACGCCGTCATCGGGTTCGGCGCCTCCGCCACCTTCGGCCCGGTGATGGCCGACACTTCGCGCTGGTTCACGCGGCGGCGCGGCATCGCGGTCGCCATCGCCGCCTCGGGCAACTATCTCGCCGGCGCCATCTGGCCTCCGGTCCTGCACCATTTCATCGTCGGCGAGGGCTGGCGCGCGGCCCATATCGGCATCGGCGTGTTCTGCGTGCTCACCATGCTGCCGCTTGTTGTCGCGCTGCGGCGCCCGGCCCCGGCGCACGGGCCGGTGGCGGCAGGCCCTTTCGCGGCCGGTGCGCAACGCGACCTCGGTCTTTCGCCCAACCTGCTGCAAGCGGCGCTCTGTCTCGCCGGCCTGTCCTGCTGCGTGGCGATGGCGATGCCGCAGGTGCACATCGTCGCCTATTGCGGCGACCTCGGCTACGGCGTCGCGCGCGGCGCGGAAATGCTCTCTCTGATGCTGAGCTTCGGGATTTTCAGCCGGGTCGGGTCGGGCTTCGTCGCGGACCGCATCGGCGCCGTGGCGACGCTACTGGCGGGCTCCGTCCTGCAGGGACTGGCGCTGCTTCTCTACCTGGTATTCGACGGCCTGTTCTCGCTCTACGTCATCTCGGCGCTGTTCGGACTGTTTCAGGGCGGCATCGTGCCGATGTACGCCGTCATCGTGCGCGACCACTTCCCGCCGCGGGAGGCGGGCACCCGGCTCGGCCTGGTGCTGATGGCGACGCTGTTCGGCATGGCGCTCGGCGGCTGGATGTCCGGCGTGATCTTCGATCTCACCGGCTCCTATCGCGCGGCCTTCGCCAACGGTCTCATCTGGAACCTGATGAACGTGTCGATCGTCCTCTGGCTGCTCATCCGGCCGAGCGGGCGCGTCGCGCACGCCTAATCCCGGCCGCCGCTACTGCTGGCTGGCCACGGCGGGCGCGGCCGACTGAATCTCCACCTGCTGGCTCAAGGCAAGCTGCCAGCGGTTGTCGCGAAATACCCAGACGCTCAGGGCGGTGTAGGGCTGGCCGCCGCGATAGGGGACATGCCGGGAGATCATCAGCGCCGCGCTGGTGCCCAGGCCGTAGATGCGCATGGCGGTGACCGGATCGCCCGGCGTGCCCGTGCCGGCCTCCTCCTGGCGCTTGAGGATGGCGATGCTCGCCTCCTTGTCGCGCACCGTTGTGCTGTTGATCAGCACGAACTCGTCGCCGACGAGCCGCGCCCACTGGGCCGCATCCGGCTGCCATTCCAGCATCTTGGTCCGCTGCCAGGCGGCCAGGACGTCCTTCTCGACCGGCGTCCGCGGGGCGTAGGGCACGCTGCGGCAGGGATTGTCGCAATCGCCGGCCGCGGCGACGGCGGTTTGCTCCGCGGCCGGCCCACGGCTCGCGGCCATCGGGGTCTGCAGCAGCGCGAAGGCCCGCCAGCCGTGGCGCCGCTTCACAAAGATCCGCACGAAACGCGCGTTGTCGTGGCTGCCGCGCACGCTCAGCACGCGCCCGTAGAACCGCGTCTGCACGTCGCCGTCGCGCTGGTCGGCGGCGGCGAAGGCGGCGAACTGTTCGAGCATTTCACGCCGCTTGAGCGTCCGCCCTTGGCGGTCGGTCCAGGTGAAGCGCCGGTCGAGGGCCGCCCCGACCGCCTTCTGGTCGCCCTTGGCGAGGTCGGCGAGGAACGCGCGGTAAGCCTTGTTCGCGGCTTGCTCGGCGTCGACCGGGGCGGTGCGCCCTATGACGAGGGTGCCAGCGGCCAGCGCCGCGACGGCGACCGCGGCGATCACGAAGCCGCGCATGGCGCTTCTCCGGCGGAACGGGCGTAACAGCGCAATCATTGTTGCGGCTTATAGTCCTCGCGCGGCTGGTTGGCGATCCTGATGAGGCGCTCGGCGTCCTGCCGATCCTGCTTCAAGAATGCCGCAAATTGCGCCGGCGTGCCCGGCGCCGGCAGCACCGCCTGCTTCTCCAGATAGTCGGCGAATTTCGGCTGACGATAGAGCGCCGTGAATTCCGCATTGAGCCGGTCCACGATCGGTTGCGGCACGCCCCGGGGAGCGGCGAGACCCCACCAGCCGAATGGTGGAAAATCGATGCCCGCCTCCGCCAGCGTCGGCACGTCGGGAGCGAGCGGGGAGCGCCGCGCGGCGGCGACCGCGAGCGGCTTGATCTTTCCGCTGCTCATCAGTCCGAGGAAGTTTCCAAGCCCCATCTTGGCGATTTGCAGATCGCCCGCGACCAGCGCTTGCGCGATCGGCCCGCCGCCGCGGTACGGGATGCCGACGATGTTCGCGTTCCAGGCCTGGTTCATCCATTTCAAGAACATTTCCGGATTGGAACCGGGTCCGAGCGTGCCGTAATTGAGGGCGTTCGGGTGTGCCTGGGCGTAGGCCTTGAGCTCGGCCGCGGTGTTGACGTTGAGCGAGCTGTTCACGAACAGCGCTTCGACCAGGAGATAGAGCGTGGTGATGAGCGTGAAGTCCTTGTCCGCGTCGTAGGGCAGCTTGTTGAACAACAGCGGGTTGATGGACAGCGTATTGTGGTAGACGAGGCAAAGCGTATAGCCGTCGGGCGCGGCCTGAGCGCAGGCCTGCGCGGCGGGAATGCCGCTCGCGCCGCCCTTGTTCTCGATCACGAAGGGCTGCCCGAGCCGCGGCGTCAATTCGCTCGCAGTGGCGCGCATGATGACGTCGGTCACGCTGCCGGCCGCGATCGGCACGATCACGCGGATCGGGCGGTCGGGATAGGTCTGGGCGTTCAGCGGGAACGCCGAGACCGCAAGCGCGGCCACTGCCAACGCCAGGGCGGCGCATCGCAGCAACGGGCGCGCGGCTCGGGTCACGGGGCGTCGTCGTGTTGCGGACACCGCCTTCGCGCCGTCACTTGAGCTGGTCGGCGACCTTCTCGAGGGCGGCCTTGACGCAGGCTTCGTCCTTCTCGCCGCCCGGAGCACCGGACACGCCGGCCGCGCCGATCACCTCCTCGCCGACCATGATCGGCAGCGCGCCGCGCGCGGTGGTGAAGCCGGAGAGATACTGCGCGCCCATCTGCGGATTTTTCTTCAGCCGCTCTTCCATCTCGCCCGACGGAATACGGAAGGTACGGGCGGTGAAAGCCTTCTTGAAGCTGTTCTCCATGGTGTGCGGTCCGGTGTTGTCGCCGCGGATCTGGACGAGCACTTCGCCGTTGCGGCCGACGACGGTGGCCGACACGCGATAGCCGTTCGCCGTGCAGGTGGCGATGGCGGTTTGCGCGATCGCGACGGCCGTGTTCGCGGACAGGTCCTTGCGGGCGAGGAGCTGCGCGCTCGCGGGCGTCACCAATGCACAGGCCAGCCCGACGCCGGCCAGGCGGTACAACACCACAGACATGTTGAGGTCCTCCCTTAGTGGTTGCGACCGCTCTGGGGGCGGTCGGCTGGAGCAACCCTAGCTCATTTCGCCCGGTTTGTACGGGTCTCGATGCCGGGGTTTTCCGTCCGCGGCCGCAATATGGTATCTGCCGCCTTGCGGCTGGAACCAGCTTCGAAGCGTGTGCGCGCGCATGCGCGACGAAGCGAACGCATGGCTCGAGCTTCGCCCGTGGGGAGATCGCCTTGATCGGAATAGGGATCGTCGGCTGCAACTATGGGCGGACCGTGCTGTTGCCCGCGTTCCGCACCGACCCGCGCTGCGAGGTGCTGGCGCTGGCCGGGACCGACGCCGGGCGCACGGCCGAGCTGGCGCGGGCGGCTGATATCCCTCTCGGGATCGGCGACTGGCGGACGCTGGTGGAGGACAGCGCGGTCGCGGCGGTGGCGATCGCGGTTCCGCCAGACCTGCAGCCCGAGGTGGCGCGGCACGCGCTCGGCCTCGGCAAGGCGGTCTTCGTCGAGAAGCCGCTCGCCGCCGATCTCGCCGGCGCCCGGGACATGCTCGCAGCGGCGCGCGCGGCCGACCGACCGACCATGATCGATTTCAACTTTCCCGAACTCGCCTCATGGCAGCGCGCCAAGGCGATCCTGGACGGCGGAGGGATCGGGCGGCTGCGCCACGTGGTGGTGACCTGGAACGTCGAGAACGCCGCCACGCGGCTGCGGCTTGCGAGCTGGAAGACGCGTGGCACCGGCGGCGGCGGCCTGCTCGGCAATTTCGTCTGCCACAGCTTCTATTATCTCGAATGGTTTTGCGGTTCGATCACGGGTCTCGGCGGCCGCGTATTCCCGCTGCCCGACGGCGATGCCGAGATGAGCCTGGCGCTGGCGATCGCCTTCGCGTCGGGAGCGGGCGGCAGCCTGCAGATGAGCTGCGCGTCGTTCCTCGGTTCCGGCCATCGCATCGAATTCTACGGCGAGGACGGCACCCTCGTTCTCGCCAACCCGACCGCCGACTACTTCCGCGGCTTCGAGCTGATGCACGCGCGCCGCACCGAAAAGTCCCTGCGCGAGATCGCGATCGCGCAGGCCGACGCCGCCAGCGCCGAGGACTCGCGCGTCGCTCCGGTGGCGCGGCTGGTGCACCGCTTCATCGAAGCCTGCGAGCACGGCGGCTCCCCGTCGCCCGGATTTGCCGAGGGCTATCGCGTGCAATGCCTGATCGATGCGGCGCGCCGGGCGCACTCATCCGGCCGCTGGGTCGACATCGCGGCCCCGGAGCGGGAGCAACGGCCATGAGCGCCCGCCGCATCCTCGTGACCGGCGGCAGCGGCTTCATCGGCTCCGCCTTGGTGAAAGCGCTGCTGCGCGAGGGCGAAGCCGTGCGCGTGTTCGACGACAATTCGCGCGGCACCTTGCGCCGATTGCGCGAGGTCGAGCGTGACGTCGAGTTCGTCAGGGGCGACATCCGCGACGCCGCCGCGGTCGACGCCGCCATGCGCGGCATCGACGAGGTGCATCACCTCGCCTTCGTCAACGGCACCGCGACGTTCTACAGCGCCCCCGACCTCGTGCTCGACGTCGGCGTCAAGGGCATCGTCAACGTCATCGACGGCTGCCGGCGGCACGGCGTCGGACGCCTGATCCTCGCCTCGAGCTCGGAAGTTTACCAGTCGCCGCCGCATGTGCCGACCGACGAGCACGCGCCACTCGTCGTCCCCGATCCGCTCAATCCGCGCCTTTCCTATGGCGCCGGCAAGATCATCAGCGAGATGATGGCGATCAACCACGGACGCAAGCATTTCGAGCGGGTGCTGATCTTTCGGCCGCACAACGTCTACGGGCCGGACATGGGCTTCGATCACGTCATCCCGCAATTCGCCGTGCGCCTGAGACGGGCAGTCGGCGCGCATCCGCACGGCCAGGTGCCGTTCCCGCTCCAAGGCAGCGGCGAGGAGACGCGCAGCTTCTGCCACGTCGACGACTTGGTCGCGGGCGTGATGCTCATACGCGAGAAGGGCGAGCATCTCAACATCTACCACGTCGGCACCACGGAAGAGGTCAGCATCGCCGACCTTGCCCATCGCATGGCGGGCATCGCCGGCCGCGCGATCGCACTCGCACCCTCGCCGGTGCTCGCGGGCAGCACGCCCCGCCGCTGCCCCGATATTTCGAAACTGGCCGGGCTCGGCTATAGACCCGGCGTCTCGCTCGGTGAAGGATTGCCGCCGACGCTCAAATGGTATTGGGATCACGCCGATATGGCGCCGGCGGCGTAAGCCGGTCAGGGTCAAGGAGATGATGTTGGTACCTGCTAAAGTGGCGCGCGCCGCCGGCAGCGGAGCCAGCGTTGCGGTGGAATGCTGCCAGGTGTGCGGCCACGCCCCGCTCGCGAACGTGCTCTCGCTCGGCTACATGCCGCCGGTGAACCAGATGGTTGCGATCGGCGAGGTGCCGCGGCAGCAACCCTGGTTTCCCACCAGCCTTTTGCACTGCGCCAAGTGCGACCTGGTGCAGCTCGGGCTGGCGGTCGATCCCGCCATCATCTTCCCGCCCGAATATCCCTACACCAGCGGCACCACCAAGCTGCTGCGCGACAATTTCGCCGATCTCTACGCGGAAGCGTCGGCGCTGCTCAAGCTCGGCCCGCACGACCTCGTCATCGACATCGGCTCCAACGACGGCACCCTGCTCGCGAACTTCAAGAACGGCGGCCACCGCGTCCTCGGCATCGAGCCGACCGAGGTCGGCAGGATTGCCCTCGGCCGCGGCATCCCGACGCTCATGCGCTATTTCACCCCGGCGGTGGCGGCCGAGGTGAAAGCCGAGCACGGGCCCGCGCGCGTGGTGACGGCGGCGAATTGCTTCGCCCATATCGAGGACGTGCATTCGATCGTCGAAGGCATTCTCGACCTGCTCGGCCCCGAGGGCGTGTTCATATCGGAGTCTCACTACCTCATCGGCCTGCTCGACACGCTGCAATACGACACGATCTATCACGAGCACCTGCGCTACTATTCGCTCAACAGCCTCGCCAATCTGCTGCAGATGCACGGGCTCGATGTCTTCCACGCGCGGGCGATCCCGACCCACGGCGGATCGATCCGGGTCTATGCGGCGCGGCGCGGCGTGCAGCCGGTCAACGACAACGTCGCCAAGATGCTCGCCGCCGAGCCGCGCGGGGAGGCGATGCGCGCGCGGCTCGAGCGTTTCCGCGACGACGTGGTGCTGTCGAAGCTGCGCCTCCTTGCCATGATTCGTGACTTCAAGGAGGGCGGGGCGCGTATCTGCGGAATCAGCGCGCCGTCGCGCGCCTCGACCTTGGTCAACTATCTGGGTCTCGACGAGGGAATCGTCGATTACGTCTGCGAGATCGCCGGCTCGCTCAAGATCGGCAAATACATGCCGGGGACGTCGATTCCGGTAGTCGAGGAAAGCCGGCTGTTTTCCGACCAGCCCGACTGCGCCATCATCTTCTCCTGGCACATCGCCGACGAATTGGCGCCCAAGCTTCGCGCCAAGGGCTACCGCGGCAAGCTGGTGACGCCGCTACCGGTGCCGCATGAGCTGTGAATGTGCGTACGGAGCCGGTATGCCCCGCCTTTGTATAGTCGGGAAAGCTGGGCTATCACTCGGCCGGCGCGCGTCATGCGTGGAACCTCGGGGAGCTCGCCCGTGATTTTTTCCGCCGCCAAGCCGACGGAGGCGGTGTCTGCGCAGATCGACGCGGCCGATCTGACCGTGGTCGGCGGCGGCGGTCACGTCGGCATTCCGCTGGTCTTGGCTTTCGCCGAGGCCGGCTATCGCGTCAACGTTCACGACACCAATCGCGACGTGCTCGAGACGTTGCGGGCGGGCCGCTTGCCGTTCATCGAGCACGGCGGCGAGGAGCTGCTCGCCAAGGCGCTCAAGCAGAACCGGCTTGTCTTCACCTCCGCGCCTGCGGAGATCTCGCGCAAGGGGCCCGTCATCATCACCATCGGCACGCCGATCGACGAGTTCCTCAATCCCGTGCGCAAGGTGGTCCAGGACTGCATCGATGCGCTGCTGCCGTATCTCGCCGACGGCCAGCTCCTGGTGCTGCGTTCGACCGTTTTTCCCGGCACCACCGAATGGCTCGACGGCCATCTCAAGCGCAACAATCGACATCTCGAGGTTGCCTTCTGCCCCGAGCGCATGGTGCAGGGGCATGGCATCAAGGAGCTCAAGGAGACGCCGCAAATCATCAGCGGCACCACGCCCGAGGCGGAGGAGCAGGCGGGGAAGCTATTTTCCGCCATTGCGCCCGAGCTCGTGGTCGTGACGCCGCGCGAAGCCGAGCTGGCCAAGCTGTTCAACAACGCCTACCGCTACATCGAGTTCGCAGCCGCCAATCAGTTCTACCTCATCGCCAAGGCGGCGGGCCTCGATTACCGCAACATCTACGGTGCGATGAAGCGCAACTATCCGCGCGCCCGCGGTATTCCCAGCCCCGGGCTCGCCGCCGGTCCCTGCCTGATGAAGGACACCGCGCAGCTTGCCGCCTTCGCGCAGAACCAGTTCAGCCTCGGCAACGCCGCCATGCTGGTCAACGAGGGGCTCGTGCTGCACGTCTGCGACGATCTGCGCCGGCGCTACGACCTCACGCGCATGACCGTCGGGCTGCTCGGCATGGCATTCAAGGCCGACATCGACGATACCCGCGCCTCGCTGAGCTACAAGTTCAAGAAGGCGCTGAAGAGCCTCGCGGGCGCCGTGCTGACCACCGATCCTTTCGTGACCACCGACTCCGAGCTGCAGTCGCTGGAGGAGGTGATCGCGCGCAGCGATATCCTGATCCTGTGCGCGCCGCATTCGGCCTATCGCGAGCTCGATTTCGCCGGCAAGCCGGTGGTCGACGTGTGGGGATTCCTCACTAAGGCGAACGTGATTCGGTAGTTCGCAGGTTGGGTGTCACTCGCCGGCAGCGCAAACAGCGAAGCCGCTTGGCGGACACGGGTAGGCCGCCCAGACGCTTCGCTTCAGTTTGGGCAGCCATGGGTGCTCGGTGGCTCCGCTCGGCCGATTGCTCGGACGAGTCGAAGTGTCGGGGGCAATATCCAACCGCGCTGCCACTTGCACGTGTGAAGAGAAGACCGGAGCGGCGCCTCAGACGCCGCCCATTCGCAGGGAGAGACGCATGAGCTTTCGCAAGCGCCGCAACGGCGAGCCTCAGACATATGAACAGGTCGCTGGCGATGGCCTGCTCGATCGCCGCGCGCTTCTCGGCCGCGGCATCATGCTCGCCGGCGCCGTGGGAACCGGTACGGGCGCCTCGATCACCGGCGCGGCCGCCGAGCCTCTCCAGAACGACCCCTGGAGCCTGGAGATGGGCTCGCTCGTGCCGGCGTATCAGGTGCCATCACGGTTCGAAAAGGATGTGATCCGCACGCGCAGCAATCCCAACAACGAGTTCCGCAATTCGCATGCGCGCACGCCGCACCAGCTGCTGCAGGGCACGATCACACCCAACGGCCTATTCTTCACCATCTCCCACTCCGGCCTGCCCGATATCGACCCGGCCCAGCATAAGCTCATTATCCACGGCCTGGTGAAGCAGCCTTTGGTCTACACCGTCGAGACGCTGTCGCGCTATCCGATGGTGACACGCACGCATTTCCTCGAGTGCAGCGGCAACAGCGCGCCGATGTTCTCGAACGAGCCCGTGCAGGCTACGGCGCAGGCGCTGCATGGCCTCGTATCGAATGCCGAGTGGACCGGGGTGCTGCTCTCTACTCTGTTGGAGGAGACCGGCATCGACCCGCAAGCGAAATGGTTGTTGGCCGAAGGCGCCGACTCGCTCAGCCTGCATCGCAGCGTACCGATCAAGAAGGCGTTGGACGATGCGATCATCGTGCTCTACCAAAACGGCGAGCGCCTGATGCCCGGCAACGGTTATCCGATGCGGCTCCTGCTGCCCGGGTACCAAGGCAACATGAACGTAAAGCACGTGCGCCGCATCAAGCTGATCGACCAGCCGGCCATGAGCTATTACGAGTCCAAGACCTACTCGCAGATTCTGCCGGGTAACAAGATGTGGCTGTTCCACTTCACGCAGGAGGTCAAATCGTTCATCACCCATCCCTCCTTCGGCCACGCGCTGACGGAAAAGGGTTTCTACGAGATTTCCGGCATCGCTTATTCGGGCAATGGACGCATCGGCAAGGTCATGGTTTCGGCCGACGGTGGCAAGAGCTGGGCGCTGGCGGTGCTACAGGAGCCGGTTCTTCCGAAAGCGTTCACCCGCTTCCGCATGCCATGGCGCTGGGAGGGCCAGCCGGTCGTTCTGCAGAGCCGCGCCTGGGACGAGGCAGGCAACGTGCAGCCAACTCGCGCCGAGTTCGTGGCCGCGCGCGGCCAGACCGAGAAGCCCGTGGCAAGCCCGCTAGCGTTCCCCAACCAGCACTACAACAGCGTTACGAGCTGGGGAATCGGGAGCAACGGGGAGATCAAGCATGTCTATTCATAAGCCGGCCCTAGCCCTTGCTTTCGCGCTCTCGTTCGGACCAGGAACAGCCGCCGCGGAAGCGCCCGGCCTGGGCAAGCCGATCGCTGAACCCGATATCACGGCCTGGAACATCGACGTTTTGCCCGACGGCACCGGCCTGCCGCCGGGCGGCGGCACCGCGAAGCAGGGCGCGCCGATCTATGCCCAAAAGTGTGCTCTGTGCCACGGCGAGAAGGGCGTAAACCCGGCGGCACGCGGCGCGTCGCCGTTGGTCGGCCCGTCGAAATTCGATCGCATCGATACGATGAAGACCGTCCCCTACTACAAATACGCCACTACGCTCTTCGACGTCACGCGTCGATCGATGCCGTTCCCGATCCCGAAAACGCTGACCAACGATGAGCTTTATGCACTTTCGGCCTATATCCTGTGGCTCAACAAGATCATCGGCGAGGACGAGGTGATGGACGCCAAGACCCTGCCGCAGGTGAAGATGCCGAACCGGGACAATTTCATCATCTGGGATCCGGACAAGATCGAATACGAGCCCATTCGCTCGCGGGCGCCCGCGATCCGCTGACGCGCTTGGCCAGCTCGAATGCGGGCCGCCATCGGCACTCACGGTTACTGACTGCTGGTGATGCCGTCGAGCAGCCAGCCGAATTTCTCATGCGCTTTGCGGGTGACCTCCGGGCTCGGCGCGTTAGTGGGCGGAAACTTGTCGCGCCAGTGCCAGGGCTTGCAGGCGTCGATCAGCGCCACCGAATGGGTCATGTTGCCGACCGCGCGGCGCTCCGGCGGCAGCGCCGGGTCTGCGCTCGAATCCCACGAGCCGGTGATGAACTGGATCGACTCCTTGGGATCGGTGCGGGTGAGCATGGCCCAGAGCAATTGGTCGAGATTGGTCACGTCGACGTCGTCGTCCACCACGACGACGTATTTCGACGCATAGGCCGAGGCGCCGCATTGCGCGGCGATATGCGCGGTCTGCACGGAATGTCCGGGATAGCGCTGCGTGATCGAGACCGCGTGCAGCATGCGCGCGCCGCCGACCTCATGGCACCAGACCGTCTGCACGCCGGGGACGCCGGCATTGGCGATGTTCTGCTTGATCGTCGCCGAGCGCATCACCGCGCGATAGCGGGCCATCTCGTCGGGCCCCCCGCCCATGGGCGGCACGCCCAGCAGGATCGGATCGTTGCGATGGTAAATCGCCTTGATCTCCAGCACCGGAATGTCCCGCACGCCGCCGGCATAGTGGCCAGTCCACTCGCCGAACGGGCCTTCCGGATGGGTGCGGTCGGGCGGCACATAGCCTTCGAGCACGATCTCTGCATGGGCGGGGAAGGGGAGCCCGGTCACCTTGCCGCGCACCATCTCGACCGGCCGGCCGCGCAGGCCGCCGACGAGGTCGAGCTCGAATACGCCGTAGGGCGCTTCCAGTCCGCCGAAGAAAAAGGCGAGCGGGTCGCCGCCCAGCACCATGACCACCGGCAACGGCTCGCCGCGCTTGAACGACTTGTCGCGGTGGATGCGCCCGTGATGACCCGCGGCCATCACGATGCCGACCGTCGTCTTGTCGTGCACCTGGGCGCGGTAGGCCCCCGCGTTCAACCAGTTTTCCTCGGGGTCGCGGGTGATGCTGTAGGTGCCGGTACCGATGTAGCGGCCGCCGTCCTTTTCGTGCCATTTCGGCGCCGGGAACTTGGTGACGTCGACCTCGTCTCCCATCATGACGTTCTCGAGCACCGGGCCGTCCTCGACGACGACGTGCGGGACGATGCGCTGCTGCTGCAGATAGGCCTCGCGATAGGCGTCGCTCAGCTCCCATTTGGTGAGGTGGTCGGGGAAGCCGAGCGTCATGTTGCGGCGGGTGCCGGCGAACATGTTGAGCAGCAGGCGATGGCCCTTCGGGCAACCGGGAATGTCCTCGAACACCACGCAGGGGCCGTGCTCCGCCCGCAGCACGGCCTCGGCCGCGAGCCCGATATCCTCCTCGCAGCTGGCGCCCTTGATGGTGCGCACCTCGCCCAGGCGCTCGGCCATTGCGAGCCACTCGCGCAAATCATCGTAGGCGATATTGCCGGCGAAGTTGCTCTGCCCGACCATATGTCATCAACCTTTCCCCGCATTGCGCGGATGAAACTGCCAGCCCCGCGTGGTTCGACCGCCGTGCGGGAGGAAGCCGCTGCGCGGCGCCCCGAATGTTCGCTGATCGCCGGTTCAGGCGATCCCGCGTTGCACCCGGGTCTCGCTTCGCCGGAAAACGCTATCGTAGCGGCCCTTCGGACACAATCATCCGCGGGATTGCCGCGCCATGAGGTGCGGATGGATGCCCGGTGGCCGAGGGAAGCACGCGGGGCCTGAGCGGTGAAGCGGCGACCGTCGTCACCGCCGCGTCAGGATCGCAGCGCCATGCGCTCGATCTGGATCATCGCCTCGTCCTCGATGCCGTCCAGCTCCCGATGCCTGGGCTTGCCCGGCCCCACCAGGATCATCAGGCCTTCGATCTGCGTGGTGATCAGCGCAGCCCGCCGCGCGCGGGTCTCGGCGGCCATGGCCGGATTGAGATCGGCGATCATACGGTCGATCGAGGCGCGCAGGCGGCCGTAGAACGTATCCATCATCTTGGAGACGGCGCGGCTGCGGTTGGCCATCGCCCACATCTCCAGCAACAGGAACATCGTCTTGCGATGCTTGTTCTGGTCGATCATGTAGCGGATGCAATAGCGGAACATGTCGAGTTTGTCGGCCATCGCGGGCCAGAAGGTGGAGGGGTTAGCGTCTGTCGATAGATTCGAGCCCCCTCACCCCAACCCTCTCCCCGCTGGGGAGAGGGAGCGACCGAACTTGCGGCGCGGTCATGGAATCCCACGACCGATCGTCCTTCCCGTATCATGGAATTGCGATTTTGGGTACTCGCGCGGCTCGATTGATGCAGCGATGGATTGGCGCTAGATTCGTTCGCGCTCGCCCCGCGAACGAATTTGGAGCCAATTGGCCTGCAGTCGATCGATGGATCAGCGCAACTTCTCCAGCGACTACGACACGCTGCTCGATCTCGTCAAAGCGCGGGCGAGCGTGCGCAAGCTCAAGCCCGATGCGATCCCCGACGACTATGTGACGCAAGTGCTCGAGGTCGGGCGCTGGGCGATGTCGGGGGCCAACGGCCAGCCCTGGGATTTCGTCATCGTCAAGGATGCCGACACCAAGAAAGCCCTGTTCCGCGCCTACATCGAGGAAAACAACGACTTCATCTATTGGATGGAGCAGCAGCGCGATTTCAAGCTGCGGCATCCCTCCTTCCAGATGACCCACGACGAGGCGCTGCAGAAGCACCGCAACGAGGTCGGGTGGTCGATTGCGCCGGTGCTCATCGTGATCGTGGGTGACGGCCGGCGACAATGGGCGACCGTGCAGGGCGCTCACACCTTCGGCCGCGACCAGTCGCATCTCACCGACGGGCTCGCCAACACCGCGATGATGATGCATCTCGCCGCGGCCGCGCTCGGGCTCGGCAGCCAGCACGTGACCATTCACATCCAGGAGCCGTTCAAGCGCATCCTGGGGGTGCCCGATCTTCTCACCTTCTCGCTGATCATGCCGATCGGCTATCCGGCGGTGCCGCCCAAGGAAGGCGTGCGACGGCCGCTCGACGACATGGTACATCGCGAGCGCTTCGACATGTCCAAATATATGAGCAACAAGCAGGTCATCGACTATCTCTTGAAGCTGCGCGAGAAGACGGTGCCGGTGTACAGCCACTCCTATGCCGGGCGCCCGCCGGTCGCCGACAAGCCCAAGGAGTGAAGCAAGACGATGGTCGACGTATCGAGACGCGGCGCGCTGATCGGCGTGGTCGCGCTACTTGCGCTCCTGCCATGCGACGCGGCGTTTGCGCTCGACAAGGTCAGGCTCGGCAAGGCGGTGCCCAACTCCTTCGCCTTCGCCGCGACCGAGGTCGGGATCGACGCCAAGATTTTCGAGCAGGAAGGGATCGAGATCGAGGTCACGAGCTTCCGCGGCGACGCGCAGCTCCAGCAGGCGCTCGCCGCCGGCAGCCTCGACGTGGGGCTGGGCTCCGGGCCCGGTCTCGGCTTCCGCGCCAAGGGCGCGCCGGCGATCGGGGTCGCCGCCATGTACGGGCCGCCGGCCAACCTCGCGCTGGTGCTGCCCCTCGACACCCCGGTCAAGAGCGTGGGCGATCTCAAGGCCAAGCGCATCGGGGTGACCACGGCGGGCTCGCTCACGGACTGGCTGGTGCGCGAGCTCTCGCGCCAGCAGGGCTGGGGCAGCGACGGCATCCAGATCCTGGCGCTCGGCGCGATGCAGGCGCGGCTCGCGGCCATCCAGCGCGGCGAGCTCGACGGCATGGTGATCGAGGCGGCGACCGGCTACGACCTGGAGGAGGCGGGCAAGGCCAGAAACTTCCTCCTGTTCGGCGATATCGCGAAGGATTTCTACACCCACGTGATCTTCGCGACCGACGACATGATCGAGACGCGGCCGGAGCTGTTACGCCGCTTCCTGCGCGGCTGGTTCAAGACCATCGCCTTCGTGAAGGCGAACAAGGATTTCGTCGTTGCGACCGCGGCCAGGACCATCGCGGTTAGGCCCGGCATCGCCGCTAAGATCTACGACGCCCAGGTGGCTGGCTTCTCGACCGACGGCGCCTGGAGCCCGGCGGCGATCGACGTGATCAGGCATTCGCTCAAGGAGCTCGGCATTCTCCCGACCGTGCCGGAGGCGAAGGCGATCTACAACGACACGTTCGTCCCGGTGAAGTTCTGAGTGCCTTGAGCATCGTCGGCATTGACATCGGCGGGACCTTCACCGACCTCGTCGGCTACCAGGCCGGCGCCATCGTCACCTCGAAATGTGCGACCGTGCCCGCCGACCCGACCGAAGGCGCGGCGGAAGCGCTGCGCATCGCCGGCTGCGACGTGGCGGCCATGGACGAGCTCCTGCATGGCTCGACCATTGCCATCAACACCGTGCTCGAGCGGCGCGGCGCCAGGACTGCGCTGATCACGACCGCAGGTTTCCGCGACGTCTACGCCATCGGACGCGGCAACCGGCCGGATGCCTTCAACCTGTTCTTCCATCGGCCGCGCCCGCTCGTGCCGCGCGAGCTCACCTTCGAGGTTGCCGAGCGCATGAATGCCGCCGGCGAGGTGCTCGTGCCGCTCGAGCCCGCAGCCGTCGAAAGCCTGGCGCACCGGCTGCTCGCGCTCGGCGTCGAAGCGGTGGCGGTCTGCTTTCTCCATTCCTACGCCAACCCCGCGCACGAGGCCGCGGCCGGCGCGGTGCTACGGCGCGGCTTTCCCGCGCTGTTCGTGACGCTGAGCCACGAGATCCTGCGCGAATTCCGCGAATACGAGCGCACCTCCACCACGGTGCTCAACGCCTTCGTCGGCCCGCGCGTCGAGCGCTATCTCGGCCGCTTCGAAGGCTTCGCGCAGCAGGCGCGCTTTGCCGGCAAGATCGCGATCATGCGCTCGAACGGGGGCACGATGTCGATCGCGCAGGCGCGGCGCGAGCCGGTGGCGATGATGGAATCGGGCCCGGTCGCCGGGATGATCGGCGCCGCGCGGCTGGCCGATCTCCTCGGGGTCGAGCGCGCGATCGGCTTCGACATGGGCGGCACCACCGCCAAGTGCACGCTGATCAGCGGCGGCGTCGCGCCGATCGAGGAGGGTTACCTGATTGGCGACCGCTTCAGCGGCCAGCCGATGCAATTGCCTGTCGTCGACATCGTCGAGGTCGGCGCCGGCGGCGGCTCGCTCGCAT
>JBAUOM010000029.1:0-7945 GCA_049579765.1 Xanthobacteraceae bacterium | reverse complement strand
GGATACGTTCGGCCGTGGCCCGATCGGTGAGTTCCTCGGCCACCACCAAGCCGAAATCGATGCCGGCGGTGACGCCCCCGCAGGTGATCCGGTTGCGGTCGATGCACACGCGGGCCTTGGTCGGGATGGCGCCGAAATACTCGAGATTGTCCATCGACGTCCAATGGGTCGCGGCCCGGTAGCCGCGCAGCAATCCGGCCGCTCCCAGCACCAGCGCGCCGGTGCAGACCGACGTCACATAGCGCGCCCGCTCACCCTCCCGCCGCACGAAATCGAGGATCTCGCGATCCTCCATGAGGTCGATCTGCCCCGACCCGCCCGGCACGCAGATGACATCAAGCTGCGGGCAGTCGGCGCAGGTGGCGGTGGGCAGCACCGTCAGTCCGCTGTCGCTCGCCACCGGCTCGATCCGCTTCCAGACAAGATGGACCACAGCGTTCGGGATGCGGGCGAACACCTCGAACGGCCCGGTCATGTCGAGCTGGGTCATGCGGGGAAAGATAAGCAGGCCGATCTGAACCTGGGTCATGTTCGCGCCTCGCCGACGCCTCGCGCGGGATCAGTGGTCCTCCTCGACGTCGATCAGCGTACCGTCGGGGTCGGCGAGCTGGAAGCGTCCATGCGGGCACTTCTTGAGCAAGGTCAGGCGCGCCGCCCCTTCCGAATCGAAGTCGATCGGCTTCGGCGCCAGGCAGATATTGGTCTTGGCGAGCTTGTCGAGGTGGGATTTGAAAGCATCGATCTCTGGCACGCGAAAGCCGATATGGTCCATGCCCGGCTGCTCGATGCCGGCGCCGTTGAAGGAAGAAATCTTCCACGGCAGGATCGCCAGAGTGACCCGGCCATCGGTCAGGTGGTAGCCCCCCTCTTCCGTCGGCGCGTTCCGCGCTTCGAGCTCGAACACGTCGACGTAGAAATCAGCGACACGTTGCGCCTCGCGCGCGCGCAGCGCGAAATGGCTGAAGGTCGTGTCCTGCCGCCATTCGCTCCGAGCATAGACCTCGGCGCGATTTTCATGTCCCGGCTGCGACAGGTCGAAATAATTGCCCGCGGGGTCGTGCGCGCTATAGCTGGCGAAGGGCCGGTTACCCGGCCGTTTCACGATCTCGATGTCGGGATATTTCTTGGCGACCTTGGCGCGGACCTTGTCGAGGTCCTCCACTTCGATGCCGAAATGGTCGAGACCCGCCCTGCGCCCGCCGCGGCGGGGAATGAGCGTCATGCCGAGATAGCCGTCCCCGACCGAGATCGCGCCGATCTCGCGCGCGGTGTCGCCCGACGACTTCAATCCGAACGCCGCGCGATAGAACATCCCGAGCAGCGTGTAATGATCGCTCGTTATGGCGAGATGGTTTAGCTTCGCGAACATCGTCCTCTCCCAGCGGTCCCCGCGCTGGTTTGCGATTCCGAAACTCGCCCGCCCTTGCGGCGCCTAGTGCGAATTTCGGGATCAGAAGGGCACCAGCACTTGTGACTTTAGTGGGTTTTTTTGAATTGAAGCTCCCTGAACCAGCGTGCGGCTGCGATGATAGGGACTTCACGTCCACCGCACTAGTGCCCCGAACCCGAAGTTCGCGCACACCGTGCGGCAAATGCGATCGCGAACTTCGGGTTCAAAAGGCGCACTAGTATCATAGAGTTGCTAGTGGTCCTTAGATTCCGAAGTTCGCAACACAGGTGCCGCGAAATGATGCGAACTTCGGAATCGGACCACTAGTGATAATAGCGCTCGAGCGCAATCTGACGAATCTCAGCAAGTCCCGCCTGGTCGAGCATGCTCATCGCCTGTTCGACCGCGGCGCGGACCTCGTCGGCGCCGGCGTGGTTGGCCGAGAGGTTGAGCTTCCTGGCCTCCGCCACGAATGCCGGGTCGCCGATGACGTCGGCAAGAGTCCGTTGCAGCAGCTCGACCCGATCCGGCGGCGTGCCCGGCGTGACCATCATCAAACGGCCGAGGCCCGCGATTCCGGCCCGCCAGTCGATCAACCGCGCCTGCACCGGCCCGATCTCCGCCGCCTCGAACAGGGTCGGCGCACCTGGGAACTGCTCCAGGCGCTTGCGCGCGAGCACGGTCACGACCCGCATGCCGTTGCTCGGTCCATAGAGTGCGGCGGATTCTTCCGACACCACGCGGCCGTCCACCTCGCCCCGCTGAATCGCGAGGTTCATGTCGCCGGTGCCTTTATAGCCGGTGATGATCTTGCTCTTCATGCCCAGCGCGTAGGCCATGATGGCGGTGAAGTCGGCGTTGCCGTCGATCTTGCCCGAGCCCGCCCAGGTGACCGGAGCGTCGCTCTTCACCATGTCGGCCACGGTATGGAACGGGGATTTCGGCCCGAGCAGAGCGACCTTGGCCTCGCTACTCAACCGCGCGAGCCAGACGAGCTTGCGGACGTCGTAATTGACGCCAGGCGCGTCGTAGAGCTGCGCGGTGACCAGCGTCTCCCCACCGACGAGCAGAATGCTCAGTCCGTCCGCGGGCGCGTTGAGCGTGCGGTTGATCGCGATCAGCCCGCCGGCGCCGGGTTCGTTGGTCGGCAGCATTTTGGCGCCGAGCTTCTTTTCGAGATGCGGGATCAGGGCGCGCATATAAGTGTCGTAGCCGCCGCCTGGGCTACCCATGGTGTAGAACCGCACCTGCTTGCCCCGGAAGAAATCCGCCGCCGACTGCTCCGCGGCACGTGCGGGCATGGCGGCGAGCACGGCGGCGCCGAGCGCAGCCCAGATTGCAACCGACCTTCGGCTTGTCCTCTCCATCCTGGTGTTCCTCTTTTCCGCGCGGCTTGCATCCGGCGGTCGTGTTATTTGGGCTTGATCCCCGCAGCCTTGGCGATCGCCGCGTTGCGCGCGATCTCCTTGCGCACGTAGTCGTCGAATTCGCCGGGTGTCATCGCCTCCATGGGCTCGCCGCCGATCGCCGCCAATTGCGCCCGCAGCTCCGGCAGCTCCGCGGCCCTGCGGCTCTCGGTATACAATTTATCGACGACGTCGCGGGGCGTCTTCGCCGGCACGAACATGCCGACCCAGAAATCGAAATCAGAATCGGGATAGCCCGCCTCGATCGTCGTCGGCACATTCGGCAAGGTCGAGACGCGCTTCTTGCTCGTCGTCGCCAGCGCATCGAGACGCCCCTCCTGGTTCAGCGATTGCACGGTCGTGAGCGGCGCAAAGTAGAAGGCCACGCGCCCCGCCACGACCTCGGTGACGGCCTCCACGGTCCCGCGGAACGGAATCTGCTGCGCTTCGAACCCGGCCGAAAGCCGAAACCGCTCGGTCGTGAAGTGCGCGGCCGCGCCGTAGCCCGGCGTGGCATAATTCATCGTCCCGTTTTCCGCCTTGGCCTCGGCGACGAGGTCGCCCACTGACTTGAATTTGCCCGGCGGGGTCACCAGCAGCAACGGCGTATTGGTGATCGGCATGATGCCGGCGAGATCCCGCGTCACCTCGTAGGGCAGGTTGGCCATGGTCGACGGCGTGACCGTCAAGGCCACGGAGTGGAACAAGATCGTATAGCCGTCGGGAGCGGCGCCGGCGACGGCCGCGGCACCTGTCGTCGTTGCCGCGCCCGGACGGTTCTCGATCACGAACGGCCGCCCGAGCTGCTTGGCGAGTTGTTGCGAGACCGCGCGGGCGACGATGTCGATGCCGCTGCCCGCCGCGATGGGAACGATCACGCGCACCGTCCGCGACGGCCAGGAGTCCGCTGGCGACTGTGCCAGCGCGCCGGCACTCGCGCACAGCAACACCGATAGCCCCGTCAGCCAGCGTCCCAGCATTGTTTCCTCCTCGCTTTGTCATACATTCGCGGCGGGAAGCGGCGGACGCCTGCGGATCCAATCCGCCGCCTTCTCGGCGATCATCATCACCGGCGCATTGGTTGCCCCGCCGATCAAGTCGGGCATCACCGAGGCATCGACCACGCGCAGGCTCTCGACCCCGCGCACGCGCAGCTCGCCGTCGACCACGCTCATGTCGTCGCTCTCCGGTCCCATCTTGCAGGTGCCGATGGGATGGTGGACGGTGATCGCGGTGGCACGGACATGCGTGTCGATGTCGGCATCGGAGACGCAGCCCGGCCCCGGCGCGATCTCACCGGCGACGAACGGCGCGAGCGGGGCTTCTCTGCCGATCTCGCGCAGCATTCTGAACCCCGCGCGCATCGTGCGCCAATCCTCGTCGGTTGCGAGAAAACTCTGGTGAATGCGAACGGGGATGGCGGGATCCGGCGAGGCGAGCGCCAGGAGGCCACGACTCGTCGGCCGCAGCGGCATGGCGCGGCAGGAGAAGGCGTCCTCGAACGGCGGCTTGAACGGGGCGAGATAGGGAGCCGCGGTGGTGGTGGGCCCCATCCAGAACAGGATTTGCACGTCCGGCGCCTTCAGTTCGGAGCGGGTCTTGAGGAAGGCGGTCACCCCGAAGGGCAGATCGGTCGCAAATCCTTGGCCGAGGAAGTAAGCCTGCCCGAGCGCTAGCGCGATCCGGTCGAGCCGCATGTTCCGGTGGAACGGGCCGGGCGTCTTGCGGCGATAGCCCACGGCTGCCGATACGTGGTCCTGCAGGTTCTTTCCGACTCCCTTGAGCGCAAGCTTCACCGGGATGCGCTGCGCCTTGAGGTCTTCGGGATCGCCGATGCCCGACAGCATCAGCAATTGCGGCGAGTTGATCGCGCCGCCGGCGAGAATGACCTCGCGCTCGGCATGCGCGACAACGGTCCGGCCGTCCTTGGCGTATTCGATGCCGACGGCGCGCGGCCCCTCGAACACCACCCGCGTGACGAGCGCGCCAACCGCGATTGCGAGGTTGGGCCGTTGCATGACCGGGCGCAAATAGGCCGTTGCAGCGCTGCAGCGCCGGCCGTCACGGATGGTCATTTGAATGGAGGAAAAACCCTCCTGCTGCGCTCCGTTGTAGTCGTCGGTCACGGGATGACCGGCCGCCACTCCCGCCGCCATGTAAGCATCGCAAAGCGGATCCTGGAAACGGGTCTTCTGCGTGGCGAGCGGGCCATCGCCCCCGCGGTAGGCGTTGGCGCCCCCTTCCCATGTTTCCTGGCGGCGAAAATAGGGGAGCACGTCAGCGTATCGCCATTGCGGCAGGCCGGACGCCGCCCACCGGTCGTAATCGTCGCGGTGCCCGTGATAATACGCCATGGCGTTGATCGAAGACGAACCGCCCACGATCTTGCCGCGTGCGCATTCGATCCGCCGGCCATTGAGGTTGGCGGCGGGCTCGGCGAAGTACATCCAATCGTGCAGCCGGTTCTGCAGGATGCGGCCCCAGCCGAGCGGGATGTGAATCCACGGATCGCGGTCCCAGCCGCCGGCCTCGAGAAGGAGCACTTTGACGTCTGCGTCTTCGCTCAGGCGGTTGGCCAAGGTGCAGCCGGCGGAACCGGCGCCGACGATGACATAGTCCCAGCCTTTCGATGACGGCATGTCCGAATTCCGGCGCGACAGACGATTCATGCACCCCTGCTCCGACGGGGGCCTCGCTCGAGCGGCTCGCGCCGACGATCGCATGATGCGCACGCAAGTCCTCGCCGCAACCGCCTTCCGGTAGCAGCGCCCGTCATGCGCCTTTCGCCGCCTGCGCGCGGCGGATCGCCGCGAGCACCCGCCGCGGGGAGAGCGGCGTCTCGTTGACCTCGGCGCCCAAGGGCGCGAGCGCGTCGCGCACCGCGTTGGCGATCGCCGCCGGCGGCGCGATGGCGCCGCCATCACCCATGCCCTTGACGCCGTATTCCGGGTACGGCGTGGGCGTGCTCAGGTGCACGATCTTGATCGCCGGCAATTCGGCAGCGCCGGGAACGAGGTAGTCGGCGAGCGTGCCGGCGAGCGGCTGACCCTGCTCGTCGTAGGGGATCTCTTCGTAGAGCGCGGTGCCGATTCCTTGCACGACGCCTCCGCGCACCTGGCCGTCGACGATCATGGGGTTGATCATCGTTCCGCAATCTTCCGCGACCGCGAAGTCGAGGAGCTCGATCATGCCGGTCGCGGGATCGACCGCCACCACGGCGGCATGCGTGGCATAGGAATAGACCCCGGTATCGATCCCGGGCTGATAGGTCGAAGTCACGCTCAGCAGCGGCTCGATCCCCGGCGGCAGCGCCTCCATCCGGATATGCGCGACGCGGGCGATCTCCTCGATGCCGACCGCGCCGCGCTGGCCGACTACCTTGCCGCCGGCGCAGCGCACGTCGGCGACATCGCATTGCAGCAGGTGCGCACCGATCTTGAGGACCTTGTCCCGCAGCAGGCGGGTCGTATGCGCGACCGCACCGCCGGCCATGACGATGCTGCGCGACGCGATCGTGCCCATGCCGAACGGCGACAGCGAGGTATCGCCGTGGCGGACCGAGATCTTGGCGGGATCGATGCCGAGCTCCTCGTGCGCGATCTGGGCGAGCGTGGTCTCCAGGCCCTGCCCGTGCGACTGGATGCCGACCAGGAGCACCAGCGTGCCGTCGGGCATGAGCTGCGCGGTACAGCTCTCGTAGCCCGGAATGAACGGGCTGCCGCGGCTGACCCATTCGCCGCAGCCGTGGCCGGTCTGCTCCGAATAGCAGGCGAAGCCCACGCCGATGCGCCGGCCGTCGGGCTCGCCGCGCTTCTGCCGTGCGCGCACGCCGGGAAGGTCGATCGCTTCGGCGCACAGCTTGACCGCGGCGGGATAGTCGCCGTTGTCGAACTTCAGGTTGGCGATCGTGGTGTAGGGCATCTGCGCCGACGTGACCATGTTCTCCAGCCGTACCTCGACCGGATCACGCCCGACGGCGCGCCCCACCTCGTCGATCGTGCGCTCGATGGCGAAGCAAGCGCCCGGGCGGCCGACGCCGCGGTAAGGACCGATCGGCGCCTTGTTGGTCGCGACGGTGTAGGTCGACACGCGGTAATGGCGAATGTCGTAAGGGCCCGGAAGGTTGCGTGCGGCCATCCCGGTCTCCAGGAACGGCCCGTTCGGCCACATCGCATAGGCGCCGCCATCGACGATCAGATCGACGTCGATGCCCGACACGCGCCCGCGCTCGTCGGCATAGGCGGTGACGCGATAGTGGTGATCGCGGGTGTGGGTGGACGCCAGGAAATGCTCGCTGCGGTCCTCCACCCAGCGCACGGGGTGATCGACTTCGAGCGCGAGCGCGGCGATCGCCGCTTCCTCCGGCGACAATCGCGCCTTCGAGCCGAAGCCGCCGCCCACGTCCGGCGCGACGACACGAATGCACCGCTCCTCGAGCCCGAGCACCTCGGCCAATCCCAGCCGGATGATGTGCGGCACCTGCGTCGAGGTGTAGACGACGAGCTGGTCGAGGCGATGGTCGCGATGGGCCAGCACCGCGCGGCCCTCGAGCGGCACCGCGACCTGCCGGTGCATGCGATAGCTCCGGCGCACAACCACGTCGGCCGCGCGCGCCACCGTGTCGATATCGCCGGCCTGGAACACGCGCTCGATGAAAAGATTGTTGCCCCAGGTCTCGTGCAGCAGGCTCGGCGCCTTGACGAGCGCGGACGCCGCATCGATCACGGCCGGCAGCACCTCGTAATCGACTTCTACCGAATTCGCGAGGTCTTCGGCCTCGGCCCGGGTCGCCGCGACGCAGGCGGCGATGGGCTCCCCGACATACCTCACCTTCTGGGTCGCCAGCGGCGGATAGCCTGAAACCTTGAAGCCGGTGACCTGCGGCACCGCACGCATCTCCGCGAGCCGCGGCAGGTCGCGCGCCGTGAACACGCGCCCGCCGGCGTCGGGCGGCAGCGAGATGCCTCTAATGCGCGCATGCGCATGCGGGCTGCGGACGAAAGCTACGTCCTGCGTGTCGGGCAGCTTTACGTCGGCGACAAATTGGCCGCGCCCGTGCAAGTGGCGCGCATCCTCCTTGCGCTCGAGCGAGGCGCCGACGCCAAAGCCGGCAGCCGCGGCGGTATCGCTCATGCCAGCACCTGTCGCC
>JBAUOM010000028.1:0-6584 GCA_049579765.1 Xanthobacteraceae bacterium | reverse complement strand
TCCCATGCTGCTCTTCGTCGGGCTCGGCAATCCCGGTTCGCGCCATGCCGGCAACCGACACAATATCGGTTTCATGGTGGTCCAGGCGGTCGCCCAGCGCCACGGCATCGGCCCGTGGCGGCGGCGTTTCCAAGGCGTCGCCGCCGATGGACCGCTCGGCGGCGAGCGCGTGCTGCTGCTGCTGCCCGGCACCTACATGAACGAGTCCGGCCGCGCGGTCGCGGAAGCCGCGCATTTCTACAAGCTCGGGCTGCCCGACATCGTCGTGTTCCACGACGAAATCGACCTGGCGCCCGGCAAGGTCCGCGTCAAGACCGGGGGCGGAGTCGCCGGCCACAACGGACTACGCTCGATCTCGGCGCATGTCGGCAACGACTACCGGCGCGTGCGCATCGGCGTCGGGCACCCCGGCGTGAAGGACCTGGTGCACGCCCACGTGCTCAACGACTTCGCCAAGGACGAGCGGCCGTGGGTCGAGGCGCTGTCCGCCATCATCGCCGACAACGCCGAATTGCTGGCGCAAGGCCAAGACGCGAGCTTCCAGAACAAGGTGCATCTCGGCATGCAGGCGAAAGGATTCGATTCCAAGGCGGCGCAGCAAGACGACGACTGATCGTCCGGCGGACCGCAAACCGACGCGAGACACATTCATGGGATTCAAATGCGGCATCCTCGGCCTGTCCAACGTCGGCAAGTCGACGGTGTTCAATGCGCTGACGGCGACCGCGGCCGCGCAGGCGTCGAATTACCCGTTCAGCACGATCGAGCCGAACGTGGGCGAGGTCATGGTGCCGGACCCGAGGCTCGACGTGCTCGCGAAGCTCGCGAAGTCGGCGAAGATCAAGCCGACGCGGCTCACCTTCGTCGATATCGCCGGCCTCGTGAGCGGCGCCTCCAAGGGCGAAGGCCTCGGCAACCAGTTTCTCGCCCATGTGCGCGAGGTCGACGCCATTGCGCACGTGGTGCGCTGCTTCGTCGATCCCGATATTGCCCATGTCGCCGGCACGATCGATCCGCTCGCCGATATCGACACCATCGATACCGAGTTGATGCTCGCCGATCTCGACAGCCTGGAGCGGCGCGTCGACGGCCTCGCCAAGAAGGCGAAGGGCAGCGACAAGGATGCCGCCGAGGCCAGGGAGATGCTCGATCTCGTCAACCGCTCGCTCGCGTTGCTGCGCGAGGGCAAGCCGGCGCGGCTGGTCGAGCGCAAGCCGGAGGAGGAGAAGGCCTTTCACATGCTGGGCCTCCTGACCTCGCTGCCGGTGCTCTACGTGTGCAATGTCGAGGAGGCCTCCGCCGCCACCGGCAACGACTTCTCGCGCAAGGTCGAGGCGCATGCGGAGAAGGAGGGAGCGGAGTGCGTCATCATCTCGGCGAAGATCGAGGCGGAGATCGCGGTGCTGCCGGCGCACGAGCGCGCCGAATACCTGGCGGCGATCGGACTCGAGGAGCCGGGCCTCGATCGGTTGATCCGCGCCGGCTATGCGCTGCTCAATCTGATCACCTATTTCACCGCCGGACCGAAGGAGGCGGCAGCCTGGACGATCACGCGCGGGACCAGGGCGCCGCAGGCGGCGGCCGTCATCCATTCGGATTTCGAGCGCGGCTTCATCCGCGCCGAGACCATCGCCTACGACGACTATGTGGCGTATGGCGGCGAAACCGGCGCGCAGCAGGTGGGCAAGATGCGGCTCGAGGGCAAGCAATACGTGGTCGCCGACGGCGACGTCATGCATTTCAGGTTTGCGACGTAGGCGGACGACGGAGGACGGACGTCAGACGACGGAGTTGAGGGCGACAATCTTGCGTTCTGCGTTTCGCCCTGTATCGGCGCCTTTCCGTTTCTGTGATCCCGGGTTGATCCGCGAGATCGGTTCATCTATTGCTGAACGCGCAGCGTACGGCGCAGCCGGAGATTGCCATGCTTGTGCGATCGTACGGAGTGACGCCGGATGGCACGGGCGTCGATCTCTACACCCTGGGCAACGCCGGCCTGCGTGCGCAGGTAATCACCTATGGTGGGACGATCGTCGGGATCGAAATACCAGACCGCAAGGGCGTTCGCGACAACGTCGTCCTCGCGCTCCCGTCGCTCGCGGCGTACCTCGGCAAAAACGGCTATTTGGGCGCGTTGATCGGGCGCTTTGCGAACCGCATCGGCGGCGCGTCATTCGTGCTCGATGGCAGCAAGCATCAGCTGTCCAGGAATGACGGCGACAACTGCCTTCACGGCGGGCGAATAGGCTTCAATAGAGCGGTCTGGCGCGTCGTCGATCAGGCGGACGACCCCGAACCGCGACTCACTCTTCGCCACTCCAGTCCGGACGGAGATCAGGGCTTCCCAGGCGCGGTTGTTCTCGAGGTGACCTACGCCGTGTGCGGGGGAAACACCCTACGGATCAGCTATCGCGCCGAAAGCAGCAGCCCAACCGTGGTCAATTTCACCAATCATACGTACTTCAATCTGGGCGGCGCAACGAGCGCAGACATACTCGAACACGAGCTCATGATCGCCGCCGACCGCTACACGCCGGTCGACGCACGGCTCATTCCGAGCGGGGAGATGCGTGCCGTTGCGGGTACGCCCTTCGATTTCCGCGAGCCGCGGCCGATCGGTGCCCGCATCGGCGATCAAGATGAGCAGCTCGCGCTCGCCCTTGGGTATGATCACAATTTCATTTTGAGCCCGTCGGCGAGGGGAGGGCCGCAGCTTGCGGCTCGCGCGCATGAACCGCGCAGCGGACGCGTTCTCGAAGTACGCACCACGGAGCCGGGACTTCAGTTTTACAGCGGCAATCATCTGGATGGAACGCTGCGCGGCATGAACGGCCGGGTCTACAGTCCCCGCACGGGCTTCTGCCTCGAAGCGCAACACTTTCCGGATTCGCCGAACCATCCGGTTTTTCCAAGCACGGTTTTGCGTCCAGGCGAGCAGTTTGCGAGCACGACGGAATATCGTTTCGACACCGATTGAAGCGGGCATCCCGTGTATGCCGAAAACCTGGCCCGTTTGATCTGATGAAGGGATCACGTAACGCCGGCCACGATGGTCGCGTTGCTCTTCTTCCCCTTTGAGGCTGCCGGCTTCGCCGTCCAGGCGGATCACGATGAACCGTCAGCCTGGAAGGTGCCACAGCACGGCGATCGGCCGCCCGCAGTGGGGCAGCTCTAGGGATTGAGGATGACGGGTTCTTTCGCCGCTTCCATCCTCCCGCGGCGATGCAGAAATAACACCATCGCAAGCCCCGCAGCCGAAACGGCGACGACGCCGAGAGATTCCGGCCCAAGCAACAATGTCGAGCTGCCGACCAACAAGGCGGTGATCACGAGCCCTGCGACAGACAGGATCCCGACAATGGAACTAGGACCAAAACTCTGCAATGCGCGGCCCAGCATGCAGGCGGCAACCGTGGTCGACAGAACGGCCAGGACAATGGCAACCGGCGTCCCGTCCATGAGCAATGCCGGGTTGAAGCACCATAGAAACGGCAGCAAATATGCAATGACAGCGAGCTTCATACCCTCCAGCCCGGTCCGCCACATATCGCTGCCAGCCATCCCGGCGGCGACCATACTGGCCACCGCCACCGGTGGCGTCAGCATGCTGAGCAGCCCGAAATAGAACAGGAACATGTGCGCCGCCATGGGCGCGACTCCCATCTGGGTCAGAGCCGGCGCCACCACCGTGACCAGCACGATGTAGACGGCCGCTGTCGGCATGCCCATGCCGAGGATAATGGCGACGAATGCCGTGAGAAGCAGCATCACGAAAAGGCCCATGCTCTGGCCCACCGTCGTCAGCAGCAGCGAGAGCTGGAAGGCAAGGCCGGTGGCGTTCAGGACACCAATCACGACGCCGGCTGCGCCGCCGATCAGAATCAACGGCAAAAGATCGGCACCGCCGCCAAAGATGAAGTCCGACCATTGCGCCCCGGTGGGCAGACGGCGGTCCTTGACGACCATCAGCACGAACAGCGCCGCCGTCGCAAACATGGCCGACAGCCCGGCGTTGTAGCCGAGCCCGAACAGGTAATACATCAGCACGCCGATGGGGATCAGGTATGGCCAGCCGGCCACGATTACCTTGAGCGGCGACGGCAGTTCCGCCCTCGGCAGACCGGACAGTCCATGCCGCGCCGCGATCGCATCCACCTGCAAGAACAGCGCCAGAAAATAGAGCGCGGCCGGGATGATCGCCGCCACCATGACGTCCCGATAGGGGACCTCCAGGAACTCGGCGATGATGAAGGCGGTTGCGCCCATCACCGGCGGCGCGATCTGTCCGCCGTTGGACGCCACCGCTTCGATCGCGGCCGCGTATTTGGCCTCGAAGCCGAACTTCTTCATCAGCGGAATGGTGACGATGCCGGTCGCCATGATGTTGCCGACGGTGGAGCCGGAAATCGTGCCGAAGGCCGCCGAGGCGACGACGGCGACCTTGGCCGGTCCACCGCGCCGATGCCCCATCAGACCCATCGCCAGGTCGGTGAAGAACGACGTCCCACCGCTCACTTGCAGCAACTTGCCGAACAAGATGAAGGCCAGCACGAGTTGCGCCACCACGCGCAACACCAAGCCCGGAATGCCGTTGTTGTCTGCGTATAGGTACAGCACCAGCTTGGTCGGTGGGAAAACTTCGGCTTGCAGCAGTCCTGGCAGGTGATCGCCGAAGAAGGCGTAAAGAATGATGACCCATACCAAGCCGGTGATGACGTTACCGGCGCCTTTGCGCAACGCCTCCATCATCAAGACGATCGCGAGCACGCCGGGCACCCACATGTCCGGCGTGCGGTCGGCCATGCTGACGATCCACGCCTCGAAATTCCGCACCATCCAGAACCAACTGAAAAAGGCCACGACGGCGAGGATGATTTCGAGCAGGCCGGCCTTGTCCCGGTAGGGATACTTCAAATGCGTGGCCGCCACGGCGAGGCCGAGGAGGACGCCCACCGCCTGCTGAAAGGTGAGCGCCACTCCGAAGTAGTCGGAAACCGAAAAGATCCAGCAAACTCCGAGGATCGGAATGAGGCCGAGGCACAGGTGCAGGAGCATGAAAGCGATGCGGTCAATCGGACTGGCCACCTCGCTCGCCATGACCTCGCTCCGGTCCGGTTCGATCGCCTAGTGCGGTGAATTTGAAGTTCTTATCAATTGTGCCGCACGATCGTCATAGAACTTCAAATTCAAAACCGCACTAGAGTCATAAAGTTGCTAGTGTTGATTCCGAAGTTCGCATCTGAACGTGCCGCAAGTACTGGCGAACTTCGGAATCGGACCACTAGTGGAGCAGACCGGCGTCGTGCTTCTCGTTCTCGGCCGTCCATATTCCGGCTTCCTTCCAGAACTTCACGGCGCCCGGATGATAGGGAAGCGGATTGTCGGCCGGGGTCAACAGCGACTGATCGGTGTTGCGAAGCGGTGCATAGTCCTTCTGCAACTGCTTCCAGTCGTCATACATGGCCTTGGCCATGGCGTAAGCGGTTGCGTCGTCGACCGAAGTTCCGGCGTTCATGTAGGTGTCGAAGGCCGCGATTGTGGTCGGCTGGCGGACGAAAGGCCAGCGCTTCGAGGGATCCACGTGCATCGTGCGTAGCCCGGCCATCCCCTTGCTCATGAACTCGTCGTTGGCTTTCGGCCCCAGACCGAGAATGCGCAAGCCTCCCGGCACGGTGGCATCGGCCTTGCGCATCGCCGGCATGCTGAGCGCAACCGTCGCCGCATCGGCGCGACCCTCGACCACCATGTTGATGCCGGCAACCACGCCGCCGGAATCGACCTCCTTGATGTCTTCTTCGCCGAGGCCGGCCGTGCTCAGGATCACTCTGTTGGCCTGTGCCAGCGACACGTTCGTCTTGAACTTAACTACGACGGTCTTGCCCTTCAGGTCGGCGACCGTTTTGAAGCCGGAGTTCTCCTTTGCCATATAGGCATAGGGCAGGATCCAGACGCGGGCGATGGCGCGCACCTTCTTCATGGCGCGTTCGTAGGGCGGCTTGCCGTCGTACGCGAGACCGGAATCGAGGCTCGAGTTCATGCCGAGCGTGATCTCGCCCTTGTCCATCAGCGGCAGATAGACCGACGAACCGGCGTGCGGTTGCGCGGTCGAATGGATGTGCAGCTGGTCCTGGAACAATTTGGCGAACGCACTCGCCAACAGGAAATAGACCGAGCCCGCCGGATTGCTGCCAATGGTGATGCTTTTGGGCTCGGCTTGCGCCGGGCTTACGGGCGCCAGGCCGAAGGCCCCCGCCGCGGCCAGCAGGATTGGCAACACGACACGAATGGATCGCCGGTTCATTACGTCCTCCCGCTTCAAATCGTGGTTGTTGTTGTGTTTTGCGCTCCTCCGATTCCCAACAGTCCAAACGAGCGTACTGGCAAATTGCATGCGAAAGTAGGATCGGCGGTCAGTTCGAGGTACGACCAATCGTCGCGACCGTGCGGACGGTGGGTAAGGCAAGAAGGTCGAATGACTGGTTCGCGCGGCGGGGAGGCCGCATATCGCCGCTGCGTCCTTAGGGCCTGTGTTCAGTTGAGCAGGATCATAGTGGCGGCCAACTGCACTCCGGCGAGAAAATTTC
>JBAUOM010000027.1:0-2057 GCA_049579765.1 Xanthobacteraceae bacterium | reverse complement strand
GCCGAAACCCAAGAAGCCCGCCCCCAAGGATGCGGCAAAGGACGGCGCGGCCGCGCCGGCGGCCGCCGCAGGGGAAGGCAGCGCGCCGCGGTCCAAGCCGAAGAAGCCCCGGCCCGCGCCCACGGATCTCACGCCGGCGATCGAAAAGACGTCGCACGTGCAATGACCGCTGCTGCGCTCGGCCCGGCCGAGCCCATTCCGCTGACCGTGCTGACGGGCTTCCTCGGCGCCGGCAAGACCTCGCTGCTCAATCGCCTGGTCCACGACCCCGCGCTCGCCGAGACCGCCGTCATCATCAACGAATTCGGCGAGGTCGGCCTCGACCATCTGCTGGTCAAGCCGATCCGCGACGGCGTGGTGCTGCTGCAGAGCGGCTGCCTGTGCTGCACCCTGCGCGGTGATCTCGTCGACGCGCTCGAGCAGCTCCTGCGCGACCTCGACAACGGCCGCGCCCTGTTCCGTCGCGTGATCCTGGAGACCACGGGTCTCGCCGACCCCGCGCCCGTGCTGCAAACGGTGATGGCGCACCCCTATCTCGTGATGCGCTATCGCCTCGACGGGGTGATCACCGTGGTCGACGCGGTCAACGGCGCCGCGACGCTCGACGCGCACATGGAATCCGTAAAGCAGGTCGCGGTCGCCGACCGCATCGTGCTCAGCAAGACCGACCTTGCCGCGTCGCAGGACCACCGCAACCGCGAGACCCTCGCTGCTCGTCTGCGCGCACTCAATCCCGCCGCGCCGATCCTCGACGCCGCAGCCGGCGAGGCCTCGCCCGAGCGCCTCCTCGCTTGCGGCCTGTACGACCCCAGCCGCAAGATTCCCGATGTCGCACGCTGGCTCGCAGCCGAGGCCTATGCCGAAAGCCGGTCCCGTCATTCCGGGGCCGGGGCAACGCCTGCGCCCGAAATTCATGACCACGGTCATGGCGGGAGCGACGACCCTGCGGTTATGAACGCCCGCGCGCGTGCGCAGTCGCGCGGCCGGCATGACCACGCGGAGGGTAGCCACCACCACGATGTGAACCGCCACGACGACCGCATCCGCGCATTCGCCTTCGCCAGCGAGACCGCTATTCCCGCCGCCATGCTGGAAATGTTTCTCGACCTCCTGCGCTCGCTGCACGGCCCCAACCTTCTGCGTCTCAAGGGCATCGTGAAGCTTTCCGAAACGCCGGAGAGCCCCGTGGTCGTTCACGGCGTGCAGCACGTCTTCCATCCAGCCGTACGGTTGCCGACCTGGCCCGATGCCGACAAGCGCACGCGCATCGTGCTCATCACCCGCGATCTCGATCCCGACACCGTGCGCCGCCTGTTCGACGCCTTCATCGATGCAGGGGTCGCCCTCGACCGGCCCGATCGCGCGGCGCTGCTCGACAATCCGCTGGTCCCGTTCGGCGGGCTCGATCGCTGACGGTCGATCGAGCGGCCCTCGACGGCGCTTTTGACGCCTTGCCAGCATTCGCCCCGTGCCCGATCCTCCGACCCGCACGGGCCGTGAGTCGCGGGACGGCGCCCACGGGACTGGTCATGGGAGTCATCGAGCGGCTGACGGCCGAGGCGGCCTCCCTGCGGGGAGCCCTGCGCACCCTGCGGATGACGACGCCGATCGCGCGCAATCCGACCCGGGTGTTTCCGCAGGTCGTATCCGAGCTCGCGGACCGGTACGGCGACGCGCCGGCGCTCCTTTCCGACCGCGAGCGCTTCAGCTACCGCGAGCTCGCGGCGCGCTCCAACCGCTATGCGCGCTGGACGCTGGCGCAGGGCCTCGCCAAGGGCGACACGGTGTGCCTGATGATGCCCGGCCGGCCGGAATTCCTGGCCATCTGGATCGGCATCACGCGCATCGGCGGCGTGGTGGCGCTGCTCAATACCCACCTCACCGGGCCGGCGCTGGCGCACAGCATCAATGTGGTGAACCCTAAGCGCATCATCGTGGCCGCGGAGCTGTTCGACGCCCTGATGAGCGCGCGCGCACATCTCACCAGCGACCCCGAGATCTGGCTGCACGGCGATGCCGACGTCAATTTCGCGCGCGTCGACCGCGCGGTCGACGCG
>JBAUOM010000026.1:0-3027 GCA_049579765.1 Xanthobacteraceae bacterium | reverse complement strand
CGCTGCACGAGGACCGCTATCGAGCGGGCGAGCTCGTGCGCGCGCTCGACGCCTACGACCGCCGCCGCGAGCGGCAGCGACCTTACCGCCGGCAGCGCGTTCCCGAGCGCTGGGGCGAGGCGAGCTTCTACGGCTGGTCCGAGGACAAGGCGCGGCAATATGCCGAGCCGCTGCGCGCCGATTTCGGCGCCTTCGTGCGAAGGAAGGGCTTTCGGCTCGAGTGAATCCGCCTCCTGGAGTGCGTTGCGCCGGAGTTGTCCTAGCGCGTGATCCCGAAAAGTGGATACCGGTTTTCGGAAAAGATCACGCGCAAAACAAAAGCTTAGAGCGGGATGATGATTCAACGAAAAATCATCCCGCTCTAGCGCAGGGCTCATTGGTGGCCGCAAGGCGTTCCGACGATCTCCAACGCGGTTTGCCGGACCACCGGGACGGACTTTGCAACCGCCGCGGGCGCGCAATCCGCGGAACCATTCGTCCATCCCGCCTGTTGCTGCCGAGCCTCATTCCTGCAAATCAAGGAATTTGCATGAGCAATCCCGAGCGCATTGCCATCGCCGGCTCGTGCGTGTACCGATCCTCACCCCGATCTTCATCTTGATCGCACTATTCGTGCGCTAACTGGAAAGGTCCGCAGGGGACGCGAGGGCGCCGGCACGCTCCTCGTCTGCCGCGGAAAAAGAGTGCTCATGTTCAAACCCTGGTGGGATCTGACGATGCTCGCCGCAGAGTCACAGCAAGTCATGTGGCTTCGATTTCTGAAGCTTGCGGCAGGAGGCCCAAGCGCGCCGGCCGAAGCCCGTCGGATGGTTTCGGAGAAGGTGACGGCCGCAACGCACGCGACCACCCGCCTCATGGCGGGCGATTCCCCCATCAGCGTGGTGGAGGGCTACCGGAACAGAGTGCGAGCCAACAGGCGGCGGCTGTCGAAGTAAGCCTTCGAGCGCTGCACCGGGCACGAGCCTTGCCCGCTCACGCGGCGGACGTGCCTCCTAAGTCCCGAACCTTGCGCGGTCGTGCGGGGCGGAGAAGTCGAGCGCGGGTCCGAGCGGCACGATGCCGGTCGGGTTCACCTGGCGCTGGCTGCCGTAATAGTGCCGCTTGATGTGGTCCATGTGCACGGTCGCGGCGATGCCTCCCTGCTGGTAGAGGTCGCGCAGGTAGTTGCCGAGATTGGGATAGTCGACGATGCGGCGCAGGTTGCATTTGAAGTGGCTGTAATAGACCGCGTCGAAGCGCACCAGCGTCGTGAACAGCCGCCAGTCGGCCTCGGTGATCTCGGCTCCGGCGAGGTAGCGCTGGCGCGCGAGCCGCTGCTCGATCTCGTCGAGCGCCGCAAACAGCGCGCGGAACGCCTCCTCGTAGGCCTCCTGCGCGGTGGCGAAGCCCGCGCGGTAGACGCCGTTGTTGATGTTCTCGTAGACGAGCGCGTTGATGCGGTCGATCTCCGCGCGCAGCGGCGCCGGATAGTAGTCGGCGCGCACGTTGGTGAAGCGGCCGAAGGCGCCGTTGAACATGCGGATGATCTCGGCCGACTCGTTGTTGACGATGGTGCGGCGCTCCCTGTCCCACAGCACCGGCACGCTCACGCGGCCGCTGTAACGCGGATCGGCGCGCAGATAGATCTCGGCGAGCTCGCTCGCGCCGTTCGCGGTGTCGGGCGTGGTGCCGGGACCGTCGCCGAAGCGCCAGCCGTGCGGGCCGTAGAGCGGCTCGACCACCGACATCGAGACCACCTCCTCGAGCCCCTTGAGCACGCGCATGATCGCCGTGCGGTGCGCCCACGGACAGGCATGCGCCACGTAGAGGTGATAGCGGCCGCGCGCGGCGGCAAAGCCGCCCTCGCCGGTCGGGCCGGGACTGCCGTCCTCGGTGATCCAGTTGCGGAAGCGCGTGGCCGGCCGCACGAAACGCCCGCCGGGCGTGCGCTCGGCATGCTGCTGGTCCCGCCAGACGCCGTCGACGAGGAGGCCCATGGCAACTCCCTTGTTTGCATCGCTCGCGCCTATGTAACCATGCGCGCGGGCGCTTGCACCCCTCTCGCCGGCTGCGGCAGGCTTGCCGCCGGCGCAGGACGATGGACCGGCCACTCACCAAATGCTAGCGCGTGTTCCGTCGAGGTTGATTCAGAACAGTGCCGTGCACTCGGTGTGCTCCCCTCCCCCTTGCGGGGAGGGGTTGGGGGTGGGGGTGGTGCGATGATGTACCGACGTTGCCAAACGCATCACCCCCCTCCCCAGCCCACAAGGGGGGAGGGAGTAGACCGAGTTTGCGGCACGCTGACTGCTTCTCAACGGGACACGCCGCAAATTCGCCGATGACCGATCCCGCCTTCACCATCCTGCCGGAGACGGCTGACGACGCGGCGGCGATCGAGCGCCTGCACGAGCGCACCTTCGGGCCCGGCCGCTACGCCAAGTCGGCCTATCGCCTGCGCGAGCGCATGGCGCACCGGCTCGAGCTGTCGTTCACCGCGCGGATCGGCACGCTGCTGATCGGCTCGGTGCGGTTGTCGCCGATCCGCATCGGCAAGACCGCGGCGATGCTGCTCGGACCGCTCACCGTCGAGCCGCCGTTCCGCGAGCGCGGGATCGGCTACGCCCTGATCGAGCGCGCGCTCGCCGAGGCGAAGGCGCGCGAGCATCGGCTGGTCGTGCTGGTGGGGGATGAGCCCTATTACGGCAAGTCGGGCTTCAAGCGCATCCCGAAGGGCCGCGCCGTCATGCCGGGACCGGTCGATCCGGCGCGGCTCCTCGTCTGCGAGCTCGTCGACGCTGCCTTCGACGGCGTGTCCGGCGCGATCCGGCCGGACTGGAGTGCGGGATGATCGCCCGCGGCGGCGCGGCGGAGCGGCTTCACTTCACGATGACCTTGCCGAACATGCCCTTGTCGTAGTGGCCGGGGATAAGGCAGGCGAACTCGAATTCGCCGCGCTTGGTGAACCTCCAAACGAGCTCGCCGTTTCCGTGCGGCAGCACGCGCTTGGCGTTGGGGTCGTCATGCTCCATGTCCGGATGTTTCTTCATC
>JBAUOM010000025.1:0-6585 GCA_049579765.1 Xanthobacteraceae bacterium | reverse complement strand
GCCGCGAGCCGATCGGCGCGACGCGCGACCAGCACGACCGCGGCGCCTTCGGCGGCCAGCACCTCGGCGAAGCGCACCCCGAGCCCGCTCGACGCGCCGGTGACGAGGGCGACGCGGCCTTTCAGGTCGAACAGTTCCGCGGCGGCCATGCGCGCCCTCGACTTCGATGGAGGCAGGGAGGATACTGGATCACCCGCCCCGTGAGCACGGGGAATGTCGCGCCGATGATGGCACAACGCGCCGAGGGTTTCCCATGGCCGGGCACGACCACGATCACGACCACCCTTCCGAGCTCTCCGACACGCAGCTGCGCGTGCGGGCGCTGGAGACGGTGCTGACCGAGAAGGGCTACATCGATCCGACGGCGCTCGACGCCATCATCGAGACCTACGAGCGCAAGGTCGGCCCGCACAACGGCGCGCGGGTCGTGGCCAAGGCGTGGAGCGACCCCGCCTTCAAACGGGCGCTGCTCGCGGACGCCTCCGAGGCGGTGCGCACGCTCGGCCACGAGAACCGGGTCGGCGACCATCTCGTCGCCGTCGAGAACACGCCTTCGCTCCACAACATGGTCGTGTGCACGCTGTGCTCCTGCTATCCGTGGGAAATGCTCGGCCTGCCGCCGGTCTGGTACAAGTCCGCGCCCTACCGCTCGCGCGCGGTGAAAGACCCGCGCGGCGTGCTCGCCGATTTCGGCGTCGAGTTGCCGAAGGACACCGCGATCCGCGTGTGGGACTCGACCGCGGAGACGCGCTTCCTGGTGCTGCCGATGCGGCCCTCCGGCACCGAGGGCTGGAGCGAGGAGCGGCTGGCGGCGCTGGTCACCCGCGATGCGATGATCGGCACCGGCCTCGCCAAGCGCCCCGAGGAGGCCGCCTGATGGACGGCATCCATGACATGGGCGGCATGGACGGTTTCGGCAAGGTCGAGCCCGAACGGAACGAGCCGGTGTTCCACGCCGCCTGGGAAGGGCGCGTGCTCGCGATGCAGCGCGCCATGGGCTATGCCGGCGCGTGGCAGATCGACATGTCGCGCTTCGCGCAGGAGCGCCTGCCGCCGCCGGTCTATCTCACCGCGTCCTATTATCAGCGCTGGGCGCTGGCGATGGAGCGCAACGTGGTCGAGCGCGGGTACGCCGGCGCCGACGAGCTCGCCGCCGGCCATGCGTTGCGCCCGGGCAAGCAGCTCGCGCGCAAGCTGACCGCCGACGTGGTCGGACGCGGCCTCACTCGCGGCTCGTTCTACCGGCAGGCGCAGGTGGGAGCCCGCTTCAAGCCGGGCGACCGGGTGCGCACCAAGAACATCCACCCCTCGACGCATACCCGGCTGCCGCGCTACGCGCGCGGGCGCCTCGGCGTGGTGGAGCTCGTCCACGGCTGCCACGCCTTTCCGGACGCGGTCGCGATCGACAAGGGCGACGACCCGCAATGGCTCTATACCGTGGTGTTCGCGGGCACCGAGCTATGGGGCGCCGACGCCGACCCGGGCGTCAAGGTTTCCATCGACGCGTTCGAGCCCTATCTCGATCCGGCGTGATTCTAGGCTGGTCATTCCGGCCGAGCGAAGCGAGCGAGCGAGTGCCGGAATCCATAACCACGGCACTCTCGATGAGCCGCCAGTTCTACCTTTATATCCTGGCGAGTCGTAAGTACGGCACTCTCTACATTGGTATCACCAATGACCTCGTCCGGCGTGTGCATGAGCATAAGCTCAAGCTTGTCCGCGGATTTTCCGCCAGATACGGCATAAGCAAACTCGTTTATTTTGAAATTTTCGATGATCCCACGTCAGCGATCATGCGAGAGAAGCAATTGAAGAAATGGCGTCGGGACTGGCAAATCGAATTGATCGAGAGCCAGAACCCCGGCTGGGTTGATCTGTCTTCGGCGCTTGCCTGAGGGGGTGGTGGTTATGGATTCCGCTCGCTCGCTCCGCGCTCGCTCGGCCGCAATGACAGCGACGGAACTGTTTTGCACGGCGCAGCCTCCGCTCGCAGTCATTCCGGGGCGCGCCGAAGGCGCGAACCCGGAATCCATAATCACAGGCCGTGGCTATGGATTCCGGGTTCCCTCGCTACGCTCGGGCCCCGGAATGACGACCGAGGGATAGGCGCAGCTTGACCGGAAGTCGCCACGCGATCGACCCCGCCGCCGCCCGGCGCGCGAGCGAGGCGGTGCCGAGCATTCCGCGCGATGCGGATGGGCCGGTGTTCCGCGAGCCGTGGGAAGCGCAAGCCTTCGCCATGACGCTCGCCTTGCACGCGCGCGGGCTGTTCACCTGGCCGGAATGGGCGGCAATGCTGGGCGAGGAGATCAAGCGCGCGCAGGGTGCCGGCGATCCCGATACCGGCGCGACCTACTACCGGCATTGGCTCGCCGCGCTCGAACGCATCGTCGCCGCCAAAGCCGTGGCCGACGCAGACATGCTCGAACGCTACCGCGAAGCCTGGGCACACGCCGCCGCGCGCACGCCGCATGGCACGCCGATCGAGCTCAAGCCCGACGACTTCGCGGATTAGCGCATGTCCCGGAAAAGTGGACGCCGGTTTTCCGCCAAGGACATGCGCAAAGCCAAGGAATCTAGAGCGCATCCCGATTCGACCTGATCGGGATGCGCTCTAGCCGCCGCTTGCAGCCGTTGCAGCCAGAACGTCCGGCGTATGCACGTGCTCCGGCCGCACGCCGAGCGCAATGAGGCGCGCCGGCAGGCGGCGCAGCGGTGGCAGCCAGTCGGTCAGGCGGAGCACCAGCGGTGCCTCGAGCGGCTGGTCGGCGCCGAGCGCGCGACCGATCACGGTGCTCTGCGCGGCCACCTGGATGCGCTGCGTGACGCGGGTCGGAAACTCGCGCCGCTTCTGCACGCGCGCGAGGTCGTCCTCATTCACCCTTCCGGCCTTGAGCGGCTGCCACAGGATGTTCGCCGCCGCCACTGCGTCCTGCACCGCGAGATTGACGCCGACGCCACCGATGGGCGACATCGCATGGGCGGCATCGCCGACGCAAAGGAGGGCCGGGCGGTACCAGCGTTCGAGCCGGTCGACCGCGACCGTCAGCAGCCTGACCCGGTCCCAGTCCTGGATGTCGTCGATCCGGTCGGCGAACATCGGCACGGCCTCGGCGACGCCGCGGCGGAAGGCCGGCAGGCCGGCGCGCTTGGTCTCCTCGTAGCCGCCCTTTGGGATGAGGAAGGCGCATTGCCAGTAGTCACCGCGGTCGATGAGAACGACGATGCGCCCAGCCTCGAACCGACCCATGCTCTCGTCGGGATCGCCGGCTTTCTTCGGCAGGCGGAACCACAGCACGTCCATGGGCGCGCCGAGATCCTCGACACGCATGCCGGCGCGCGCACGCACGGTCGAGTGCCGCCCATCGCATCCGACCGTGAGATCGGCGCGGATCTCGAGCGGACCGTCCGGCGTATCGGCGCGCACGCCCCGCACGCGGCCCCCCTCCTCGATCAGGTCGACCGCCTCCGCCCGCATGCGCAGGTGAAAGGCAGGATAGCGCCTGCCGTGCTGGGCGAGGAAATCGAGGAAGTCCCATTGCGGCATGAAGGCAATGAACTTGCAGCGCGTCGGCAGATTGCTGAAATCCGCGAACTTGTACTGGCGATCGCCGAAGAACGCAGCGATGGCGGTCTCCTTGTGATATGGCAGCTTGAGGAACTCGTCGAGCAGGCCGAGCTCGGCCATGATCTCGAGGGTCGAGGGGTGAATGGTATCGCCGCGGAAGTCGCGCAGGAAATCGGCGTGCTTCTCGAGCACCACGACGTCGACGCCGGCGCGCGCAAGCAAGAAGCCGAGCATCAGCCCGCAGGGTCCGCCGCCGACGATGCAGCAACGCGTGGAGATTTGTTCGGCCGGCATTGTGCGCCCTCCGCGATTGAGCAAGGTCCGAACGCGCCGCGACCGGACCGCGCTTGCCGGCCGGCTACATCCCGACCATGCGCTCGGTCACGATGTAACCGGTGAGCAGCAGGCTGCCGAAGCCGATGATAATCACCGCGGCGCCGACCTCGATGCCGCGCAGCGCGAGCATGCCGTACCCGGAGCGGGCCTCGGCAAAGCCCTTGGCCCAGGCCTTGGCGCCGACCGCGATGGTGGCGATCGCCGCCACCGTGATGGCGGTGCCGACCCCCATGACCAAGGTCGCGGCGACACCGGCCCAGAACAGCCCCTGCGCCAGGGCGAAGACCAGCACGAGGATCGCGCCGGAGCAAGGGCGCAAGCCCACCGCGACGATCGCGGACAAACCGCGCTGCCATCCGCCCGGTCCGGCCAGCTCCTCCGGCTCGGGCGCATGCGCGTGCCCCCAGGCCGAAGCATGGTCGCCGTGATCGTGATGGTGGCAAACGCCGTGCTGGTGGTGATCATGATCATGATCATGCCGAGCGTGACCATGATCATCGTGACCATGATCGTGCGAATGATGATCGTGACTATGATCGTGCGAATGATGATCGTGATGGGCGTGATCGTGATGGTGATCGACGGGCGTCACCGCGGCACCGACGGGGGCGGGGCGATGGAGCGTGCGCAGCGTCGCGATGAAGGCGCGCCCCTTCACCCACAGCAATCGCAGCCCGATGACGATGATCAGCGAATAGCTCGCGATCTCGATGGCATTGACGGCGCGGGTCATGGTCGACGCGGTGGCGTTCAGGAGCACGGCGGCGATACCCACCACCAGCACCGCGACCAGCGCCTGCAGCAGCGCCGAGGCGAACGACAGCACCACGCCGCGCCTCCAGGTCTCCTCGTTGGCGACGATGTAGGAGGAGATCACCGCCTTGCCGTGGCCGGGACCGGCGGCGTGGAAAATGCCGTAGATGAAGGAGAGCCCGAGCAAGCTCCAGGCGGCGGTGCCGTCGGCCTTGGCAGCGCGGATCAGGCTCGAGAACTGCCGATAGAACTCGGCCTGCTTGGCGAAAATCCAGCCGAGCACGCCGCCCAGCGGCGCCGTCGGCGCCGCCGCGCGCGGCATGCCGAACGGGGAGGTCTGTGCCAATGCCGCGTCGAGCACGCCGGCCACGAGCAGCAAGCCGGCGGCGACCACCACCAGCAAAGCGAGATGAACGACCAGTCGCCCCCCGACGACGGTTTTCACGGGCATTTCACCAAGAGCTTGTTTGCGTATTGCGCGCCGATGGTCAGGGTCGGGTCGCGCTGATTGGCGCCGAGCTGGCTCAACTGCTGCGCCAGCGTGGCATTCATCTCTTCCGGCCGCGCAATCCTGAGCTTGCATTGCGCCGGCGCGCCGACGAGCTTGGCGGGATCCTTCTCGGCGAAGGCGAAGTCGATGAAGAATTCCCGGTCGTAGACTTCGATCATCAGGTCGTTTGCCTTCACCGGCTGCTTGAGCGGCAGCATGAAGTGCAGGGTGAGCACCGTTTCCTTCTTGTCGAAGTCGAGGTAGTAGCCAGCCAGCGGATCGACGAATTCCACCTTCTTGCCGTTCGCGTGGGCATAGGTGAAGTAGTCGTATTCCTTGAGCGAGGTGACGTTGACCTCGGCGAGCGGCGCCAGCTCCTCGCGGGTGAACTCGCCCTTCTTCTTCGCCTCGATGCCCTGCAGGGCGAAGGCCGAAAACATGTCGTCGAAGGTCCAGGCATGACGCACGCCGGTCACGGAACCGTCGGGCGAATAGACGAGCTCGCTTTTCACCGTGACCCAGACATGCGGATGCGCGGACGCCGCTCCGCCCGCGCCTGCTACCGCGGCGAACGCGACCGCGACGAAGAACACGACACGCTGGATCATGGGTCGCCCGCCAAGCTCGCCGCACCCCCCGCACCATATCGCGGACTGCGGCGGAATGGAGGCGCGTCGCGCGAGGTCGTCAATATCACGAAATAATGACACGAAATCTAAACTCCCGCCGCGCCGCCGTCGGCGCGCGGATCGTGCGCGCCTTCGAGCGTTCCGTCGCCGTGCAGCACCACCGCCCCGGCATGGCCCATGAGGTCCGAATAAGGCGCCGGCAACACTTCGACATCGTGGCCGGCCGACATCAGGCGGTCGACCAACTCGGCGTCGAAGCGCGCCTCCACGCGCAGATTGGTGTGGGTTGCGCCCCAGGTGCGGCCGAGCAGCCAGCGTGGGGCGTCGATCGCGCGCTCGAGCGGCATGCGATAGCGCACGTGCCGCGTGAACAGCGCCGCCTGCGTCTGCGGCTGGCCGTCGCCGCCCATGGCGCCGTAGGCGACGACGCGGCCGTCGGCGAGCACGGCGAGCGCGGGATTGAGCGTGTGGAACGGCAGCCGGCCCGGCGCGAGCGCGTTGAGCGCGCCGGCCTCGAGCGAGAAGCTCGCGCCGCGGTTCTGCATGATGACGCCGGTCGCCGGCAGCACCACGCCCGAGCCGAATTCCCAATAGAGCGACTGGATGTAGGAGACGACCAAGCCCGCGCCGTCGGCGGCGCCCATCCACACCGTGTCGCCTTGGGCATGGGCGGCGGGCCAAGGCGCGGCCTTGCGGCGATCGATCTTCGCCGCTTCGCGGTCGAGAAAGGCGGGCTCGAGATAGCGGTCGAGCGGATGCGGCAGGCGGTCGGGATCGGTGACGACGCGGTCGCGCACCGCGAAGGCGCG
>JBAUOM010000024.1:0-19282 GCA_049579765.1 Xanthobacteraceae bacterium | reverse complement strand
CTAGTGTCCCGATTCCGAAGTTCGCATCATTGTGCGGCACCCTCGTTTGCGAACTTCGGAATCGAAGGACACTAGCAACTTATTGATCTAGTGTGGCTTTGGTTCAGAAGTCCGCATTTCGGACTCGCCGCGAGAGTGATGCGGGCTTCTGAACCGCCACACTGGCCCCAACGCTGGCTGATCTCGCGATGAAGAACTCCGCGAAGAAAGTGCTGGTCGTCGATGTCGGCGGCACCTCGGTCAAGATCATTGCGACCGGGCAGAGCGAGCCGCGATCGTTTCCGTCCGGGCCGACGCTGACGGCCAAGCGGATGGTCGCGGAGGTCAAGAAGCTGGCCGCGGACTGGAAATATGACGTGGTGTCGATCGGCTATCCCGGCCCGGTTGTCCACGGCTGTCCGATTGCGGAACCGCACAATCTGGGACGCGGGTGGGTCAAATTCGATTACGCGGCCGCATTCGGGCGTCCGGTCAAGGTCGTCAACGACGCTGCCATGCAGGCGTTGGGGAGCTACCGGGGCGGCAAGATGCTCTTTCTGGGCCTCGGAACCGGGCTCGGCTCCGCCATGATCGTGGACGGGATCGTCGAGCCCATGGAATTGGGTCACCTTCCCTACAAAAAGGCCACCTACGAGGATTATCTCGGGCTGCGCGGGCTGGCGGGGCACGGAAAGAAGAAGTGGCGGCGCGACGTCGCCGACGTGGTCACGCGCCTCATCGCCGCGTTGGAACCAAGCGACACCGTCATCGGCGGCGGCAACGTCAAGAAACTCGACAAGCTTCCGCCGAAAACGCGCTCCGGACAAAACGCCAATGCCTTCCGCGGCGGGTTTCGGCTATGGGAGAAAGGCGGGCGGGCACTCGACGATGCGTAACACTCGCGGCGGCTGACCCCGCGAAGGATGAAAGGAGGCCCGAGATGACGGCACGCTTGGAGCCGGTTGCAAAGCCATCATCGCGCCAACGCGCGGCCTGGGATGCTCTCGGAAGTCACTATCGTGACATCCGCGGCCTGCACCTGCGGGAGCTCTTCGCCAATGATCCCGCGCGCGGCACGCGCATGACCGCCGAGGCCGCCGGCGTCTACCTGGACTATTCGAAGAATCGCGTCACCGATCAAACGCTCGACCTGCTCGTTGAGCTGGCGGAAGCTTGCGGCCTGCGGAGCTCCATCGACGCGATGTTCCGGGGCGAGAAGATCAACACCACGGAAGACCGCGCGGTGCTGCACGTCGCGTTGCGGGCGCCGAGAGGGGCGTCGATCGTGGTGGACGGGACGAACGTCGTCCCGCCGGTTCACGCCGTGCTCGACAAGATGGCGGAGTTCTCCGATCGCGTCCGCAGCGGCCAATGGAAAGGCCATACCGGAAAACGCCTGCGCAACGTCATCAATATCGGGATCGGCGGTTCCGACCTCGGGCCGGTGATGGCCTACGAGGCGTTGAAGCATTACAGCGACCGCGCCATGGTCTTTCGCTTCGTCTCCAACATCGACGGCACCGATTTCGTCGAGGCGACGCGCGACCTCGATCCGGCCGAGACCCTCTTCATCGTTTCCTCGAAGACGTTCACGACGCTCGAGACCATGACCAACGCGCACAGCGCCCGCGATTGGCTGCTCGCGGGGCTCGGCGGAGACGCCCGGGCCGTGGCCAAGCATTTCGTCGCGGTGTCGACGAATGCGGCGAAGGTCGCCGAATTCGGCATCGATACCGCCAACATGTTCGAGTTCTGGGACTGGGTCGGAGGCCGCTATTCCATGGACTCGGCGATCGGGCTGTCGACCATGCTGTCCATCGGACCGGACAACTTCCGCGCCATGCTGGGCGGCTTTCACGAGATCGACGAGCACTTCCGCATCACGCCGTTCAAGCGCAACCTGCCGGTGCTCATGGGCCTGCTGGCGGTCTGGTACAACGACTTCTTCGGCGCGCAGACCGCCGCCGTCCTGCCCTACGAGCAATACTTGAAGCGTTTCCCGGCCTATCTCCAGCAGCTGACGATGGAGAGCAACGGCAAGCACGTGACGCGCGCGGCAACCGCCGTCGATTGCGAGACCGGCCCGATCTACTGGGGCGAGCCCGGAACCAACGGCCAGCACTCCTTCTATCAGCTGATCCATCAGGGCACGCGTCTCATTCCCTGTGACTTCATCGCCTTCGTGCACGCGCTCAACGTGCTCGGCCGCCACCACGACATGTTGCTGGCCAACGTCTTCGCCCAGACCGAGGCGTTGGCCTTCGGGAAGACGCGCGAGCAGGTGAAGGCGGAAGGTACGCCGGATTGGCTCGTGCCGCATCGCGAATTCGAAGGCAATCGGCCGTCCAACGTCATTCTCCTGGACCGTTTGACGCCGGCGGCGCTGGGCAAGCTGGTCGCGCTGTACGAGCACAGCGTGTTTACCCAGGGCGCGATCTGGGACATCGATTCGTTCGACCAGTGGGGCGTCGAGCTCGGCAAGGTGCTGGCGCAACGCATCATTCCGGAACTCGCGAGCAAGGCCGAGCCCGCGCTCCGCCATGACAGCTCGACCAACAACCTGATCCGTCGCTATCGCGGCCTCAAAGGCGCGGGACGATGACGCTTGCATTCGCCGTCGGCCGCCCCGACCTTTGAATTCCGGAGCTCGAAAGGCCGACCGCCGTTGCCCGCCGCCGTCGCCCTGGGCGAGCGCCGCGATCGGAAGCTCGCTCAGACTTCCGGGAGGACCGCATGTTGGAACACGTCACGCCGCGCGAAGAACCCGGCCGAGGCCAGCGCGCGGGCCTTCGCACCGTGAAGCTCGCCCCGTCGGTCCTGGCGGCCGACTTCGCGCGTTTGGGCGAGCAGGTGACCGATGCCGACCGGGCCGGCGCCGATCGGATCCACGTCGACGTGATGGACGGCCATTTCGTGCCCAATCTTTCGATGGGCGCGCCCATCGTCGAGGCATTGCGGCGAACCACGCGCCTGCCGCTCGAAGTCCACATGATGATCACGAACCCCGACATGTTCCTCGACGAGTTCAGCCAGGCTGGGGCCGATTCATTCCTCGTCCATTGGGAGGGCAACAGCGATCTGTCGCGGACGGTGCATCGCATCAGGGCACTCGGCAAGCGAGTCGGGACGGCGATCAACCCGGCAACGCCCGCATCGGTGCTGGAGGAAATCCTGCCCGAGCTCGACCAGGTGCTGGTCATGACGGTGAGCCCCGGTTTCGGGCACCAGCATTTTCTTCACACCACGCTCCCCAAGGTTCGGCGCGTGCGCGAGATGATCGATCGGATCAGGCCGGAATGTCAGCTCGAGGTCGACGGCGGCATCGACGCGATGACGGCGCCGTTGGCCGTGGCCGCCGGAGCCGATGTCCTGGTCGCAGGGTCGGCGATTTTCAATGACACCGAAGGCGTCGCCGCGGCCATGAAACGGCTGCAAGCCGCAACTCGGTCCTAATGGAGAAGGAATCATGCAGCTAGCAATGATCGGCCTGGGCAGAATGGGAGCCAACATGGTGCGCCGGCTCCTCAAGGACGGCCATCAGTGCGTGGTCTTCGACAGGTCGCCGAAAGCGGTCGAGGAGCTGGCGCGCGAAAAGGCGGTTGGGGCCGCTTCGCTCGCGGAACTGGCGCAGAAGCTGGAGAAGCCGCGCGCGGTCTGGTTGATGGTTCCGGCGGCGGTGGTGGACCAGACCATTGCCGACCTCGTGCCCCACCTCGAAAGCGGCGACATTCTCATCGACGGCGGCAATTCCTACTACGTGGACGATATCCGGCGCGCAAAAGAGCTTGCATCGAAGCAGATTACCTACGTGGACGTCGGAACCAGCGGCGGCGTCTGGGGCCTGGAGCGCGGCTACTGCATGATGATCGGCGGTCCGGAGAAGGCCGTGCAGCATCTCGACCCGATCTTCAAGGCGCTGGCGCCGGGGATGGGCAGCATCGAGCGAACTCCGGGGCGCGAGAAGATCGGGGGCACCGCGGAATGGGGCTATCTGCACTGCGGCTCGAACGGCGCAGGCCATTTCGTCAAGATGGTCCACAACGGGATCGAGTACGGCATCATGGCCGCCTACGCCGAAGGCCTCAACGTGTTGCGCCACGCCAATGTAGGCAAGCAGCGGCAGGCGATCGATGCCGAAACGACGCCGCTGCGCGATCCGGATCTCTACCGCTACGACCTCGACCTGCGTGACATCGCCGAGGTCTGGCGGCGCGGCAGCGTCATCGCCTCGTGGCTGCTCGACCTTTCGGCGGCCGCTTTGACGCAGGACCCCGCGCTGTCGGATTTTGCCGGCAAGGTTTCGGACTCCGGCGAAGGACGCTGGACGATCAAGGCGGCGATCGACGAGGCCGTGCCGGTGCCCGTGCTTTCGACCGCGCTCTATGAGCGTTTCAGCTCGCGCGGCCAGGCGGATTTTGCCGACCGATTGCTGTCGGCGATGCGCTACGAGTTCGGCGGACACCTGGAGAAATCGGCCGGCTAGCGAGGCGCGCGCGTGAAGATCGAAGTGCTTGCCGATGTCGACGCTGTCGCTCGCGGAGGCGCCGCCATCATTGCGGCAGCCGCCCGTGCGGCCGTGGCCGCGCGCGGCCGCTTCACCATGGCGCTGAGCGGCGGCCGCACGCCGTGGCTGATGCTGCGCGCCCTGGCCGACGAGCAGGTTCCCTGGGAGGACGTGCGCGTTGCGCAAGTGGACGAGCGTCTGGCACCCGCGGGGGACCCCGACAGAAACCTCACGCATTTGCGCGAGAGCCTGCTCGAGCATGCCCCGCTGCGCCCCGATCACATCTACCCGATGCCGGTGGAATTGGCCGACGTCGATCAGGCGGCGCGGCAGTATGCGCTGACACTGCAGGAGGTGGCCGGCGCGCCGCCGGTGCTCGACCTCGTCCATCTCGGCCTCGGACCTGACGGCCATACCGCCTCGCTGGTGCCCGGCGATCCGGTGCTCGAGGTCTCCCACGCGGACGTCGCAGCCACCGGCGTCTACCAGGGGCGACGTCGGATGACCTTGACCTATCCGATGCTCGATCGGTCGCGCCGCGTGCTCTGGCTGGTCACCGGAAGCGAGAAGGCGGAAATGCTCGCGCGCCTGCGCGACGGCGACCGGTCGATCCCCGCGGGGCGGGTGCGGCAGGACCAGGCTCTGCTGCTCGCCGACCGCGCCGGGGCGGAGCACCTTATGAAAGAGTGACATGGGAGCCGCAAAGATGAGTGACGTCGCCATCGGTCAGAAGGGCTCGGCTGCCCCGATGACCAACGAGCAATTGGACCAATTGTCGATCAATTGCATTCGCACGCTGTCGATCGATGCGGTCCAGCAAGCCAAGTCCGGACATCCCGGCACGCCGATGGCGCTGGCGCCGCTGGTCTACACGATCTGGAACCGTGTCATGCGCTTCGATCCGCAGGACCCGATCTGGCCCAACCGCGATCGGTTCGTGCTGTCGAACGGTCACGCGTCCATGCTGCTGTGGTCGGTGCTGCATCTGACCGGCACGCGCGCGGTGAACCCCGATTACGAGGTATTGGGCCAGCCCTCGGTTTCGCTCGACGATATTCGCCGCTTCCGCCAGCTCGACAGCAAGGCGCCTGGTCACCCCGAGTACCACTGGGTTTCGGGGGTCGAAACCACGACCGGACCGCTCGGGCAGGGGATTGCCACCAGCGTGGGCATGGCAATGGCGGAGAAGTGGCTCGCCACGCGCTACAACAAGCCCGGGTTCGAGATCTTCGGCTACGATATCTACGCCGTGTGCGGCGATGGCTGCATGATGGAGGGAGTGGGCTCGGAAGCCGCGTCGCTCGCCGGCCACCTCGCCTTGGACAACCTCTGCTGGATCTACGACAACAACCACATCACCATCGAAGGCAGCACGCGCATCACCTTTACCGAGGATATCGCCGCCCGGTTCCTGGGCTACGGGTGGAACGTTCTGCGCATCAGCGACGCCAACGACATCGACCGCATCACGGATGCGCTCGATGCCTTCCGGATGACCAAGGGCCGCCCGACCTTCATCATCCTGGACAGCCACATCGGCTACGGCTCGCCGCACAAGCACGATACCGCCGCGGCCCATGGCGAGCCCCTGGGCGAGGAGGAGGTTCGCCTCACCAAGCGCAGCTATGGATGGCCCGAAGACGCCAAGTTCCTCGTCCCGGACGCGGTCCGCGCGCATTTCGCTGCCGGGATCGGCGCGCGCGGCGCGCAGGCCCGGCGCCGTTGGAACGACCTCTTCGCGACCTACCGGGCCAAGTATCCCGCCCTTGCGCCCGAGGTCGACCAGATGCAGCGGCGCGAGCTGCCGGAGGGGTGGGACCGCGGCCTGCCGGTCTTTCCGGCCGACGCCAAGGGCATTGCCGGACGCGATGCCTCCGGCAAGGTGCTCAACGTTCTCGCGCAGAACATCCCCTGGTTCCTCGGGGGATCGGCGGATCTCGGCTCGTCCAACAAGACGCTCCTGACCTTCGAGGGTGCCGGGGATTTCGAGCCCGGCAGCTACGGCGGGAAGAACCTGCATTTCGGCATCCGCGAGCATGCGATGGCCGCCACGGTCAACGGCTTGTCGTTGTCGAAGCTGCGGGCCTTCGGCGCCACCTTCTTCATCTTCAGCGACTATGCGCGGCCGGCGATCAGGCTGTCGGCGCTGATGGAGCTGCCCACCATCTTCGTCTTCACGCACGACGCGATGGGCGACGGCGAGGACGGCCCGACCCACCAGCCGGTCGAGCAACTGCCTTCGATGCGCGCCATCCCCGGGCTGGTGGTGCTGCGGCCCGGCGACGCCAACGAGGTCGTCGAGGCCTATCGCTATATCATGCAGCTGCGCCACCAGCCCGCGGTGCTGGCGCTGTCGCGCCAGCCGCTGCCGACGTTGGACCGCGGCAAATACGCGCCGGCGGCAGGCGTCGCGCGCGGCGCCTACGTACTTGCCGACGCGGCCGGCGGCGATCCCGAATTGATCCTCATCGCCTCGGGCAGCGAGGTCAGTCTGGCGGTGGAGGCGCACGAGCAACTGCTGGCCCACGGCGTGCGTTCGCGCGTGGTGTCGATGCCGTCCTGGGACATCTTCGAGCACCAGCCGCAACAATACCGGGACAGCGTGTTGCCGCCGCAGGTGACCGCGCGTGTCGCGGTGGAACAGGCGTCGACCTTCGGCTGGGAGCGGTATGTGGGCACGTCTGGCCGCGTGATCGGCATGAAGACGTTCGGGGCCTCGGCCCCGCTCAAGGAGCTCCAAAAGAAATTCGGCTTCGAGCCCGAGCGAGTCGTTGAGGTTGCCAAGGAGCTCCTCGCCAACCGGAGCCGCTAGCGCATGTGGCGGCGACGCCATCGGCTCCAACGTCAACAACAGGTGATCTCGACAATTTGTCGCGTAACGAACAGATCGTGGTGGTGAAGCCGATGACCAAGACGCACGATGTCGTCTTCCTCTTCGATGTCGACAATACGCTGCTCGACAATGATCGCGTGCAGGCGCACCTGAGCGAGCACCTGGCGGAGGCGTACGGGGTCGCCGCGCGTGACCGGTATTGGCAAATCTTCGAGCAACTGCGCAGCGAACTCGGCTACGCAGATTATCTCGGCGCGTTGGAGCGCTATCGGATCGAGGACCTGCATAGTCCCGCGCTATTGCGAATGTCGAGCTGGCTGGTCGACTATCCGTTCGCGGAGCGGCTCTATCCCGGTGCTCTGGCGGCAGTGAAACACGTGCAGCAGTGGGGGGTCCCGGTAATCCTCTCCGACGGCGACGCGGTGTTTCAGCCCCGCAAGGTCGAGCGCTCCGGCCTCTGGCGGGCGTTCGAGGACCGTGTCCTGATCTACATCCACAAGGAGCAGGAGCTGGAGGACGTCGAGCGGTTCTATCCCGCCCGTCACTACGTGATGATCGACGACAAATTGCGCATCCTGGCCGAAATCAAGAAGGTTTGGGGCGAGCGCGTCACGACCGTGTTCCCGAAGCAGGGTCACTATGCGCTCGACGCGAAGGCCCTTGCCGAATACCCGCCCACCGATATCCGGCTGGACAAGATCGGCGACCTGCTCGATTGCGACTTTCCCGCTCTCCTCAGGAAGAATTGAGCGACACCGCGTCGTCCGGTCCACATCGAATGGCGCCCGCGAAACGCCAGGCTCGCGCGAACGCCATTACGCCGGCGCTGCTGCACTCTTGAGCCGCTCTGCCTGCGCACCGACGCTGCTTCGCTCGACCGCTTTGGGATTGCCGCGCAGGACGTCGAGCTGCGTCTCCGCGCCATCGCGCCAGAACCGGATATCGAACACGTGCGCCCCGACGCGAAGGTCGAAGACGGTGAGGTCGGGCAGCCAATCCGGTAGCTGCGGATCGACGTAGAGTTTCCCGCGCGGCGCGTCCGGCATGAATCCCAGCAAGGCCTGCATCAACGTGAACACCGACCCTGCGGCCCAGGCTTGCGGCACGTTGGCGCCGAGATACTGCACCGGGAAAGTCGTTTCGTCGCGCTGCGTAGCGGTATAAAGCTCCGGAAGCTGATTGAGCAGAAAGTGGCTCCCGGCCGCGCTGATGTCGCGTGCGATGCGCGCGGCCTCGGCCCCGAAGCCGTAGCGTTTGAACCCCATGGCGATGATGCCGTTGTCGTGGGGCCAAACCGATCCGGTCTGGTAGTTGTAGGGATTGAACGCCGGGTGGAGGGCGGAGAGGGTGCGGATGCCCCATCCGCTCCACATATCCGGCGCCATCAGCCGCTCCACCACCTTGCCGGCCCGTTCCGGCGGCACGATGCCGGACCACAGACAGTGCCCGGGATTGGAGGCGACCGTCAGCACCTTCTTCTTGTCGCCGTCCAGGGCAAAGGCATAAAAGCCGAACGCCTCATCCCAGAAGGCGTCGTTGAAGCGCTCGAACAGCGCGGCAGCCTTTGCCCGCAACGCGCGCGCGCGCTCGGCATCGCCGAGCGCGTCGTAGACCTCGCCCATGCGCAGCCAGGCATCGTAGACATAACCCTGCAATTCGCACAGCGCCTTCGGCCCCTGGACCAGCGATCCGTCCGGATAGATGACGCAATCGCCGGAATCCTTCCAGGCCATGTTCTCATAGCCGACCGGCGAACGGGTCTGGTATTCCTGGAAACCATCGCCGTCGCGATCGCCGTATCTGTCGATCCAGTCCAGACAGCCCTCGGCAACTTTCATGTGCCGTTCCAGCAGCGTCCGCTCGCCGCTGGCCCGCCACGCGGCGTGGAGCGTGATCAAGTAGAGCGGCGTGGCGTCTGCCGTGCCGTAATAGGGCGTGTGCGGGATGAGCTTGAAGTGCGCGAGCTCACCGTAACGCATCTCGTGGGGAATCTTGCCCGGCTCCGCGTCGCGGTAGTCGTCCTCCTCCTTCGCCTGCAGCGACCCCAGGAACTCCAGCGCGCCGCGGGCGAATGCCGGATGGATCATTTGGTTCTGCAATGAGACGATGAGGCTGTCGCGGCCGAACGGCGCGATGAACCACGGCAAGCCGGCGGCGGGCAGGAACACCGCATGATCGGTGCCGGGGAAGGGAAGCCGAAGGGCCGCCATGTCCTCGAGCGCCTGCCGATAGAGGCGATAGAACTCCTCGTTGCTGGTATTGATCTTCAGCACGGCGCGCAGCCAGCCCGCCAGCGATTCGGCGTGCGGCGATTTGAGGGCGTGTTGGACGCAATCAGCCGGAGCGGCGAAGTGCCGATCGCCGTCGCTGAGCGTGTAGAGAAGGCAACAATGCCAGGTCTGGCCGGGGCCAAGCTCGACCTCGAAGCTGAGCCGGCCGTTGGCGTACACCGCCTTACCGTGCTGCTGCCTGGGAGTGACCGTCACTGCGCGAACGAAATCGCTGTTGCGATAGGTCGTGGAAAGCGCTTGCTTGGACTCCGACCAGCGAGTGGCGATGCGCCCGCGCCGCACGATGCGCCCCGATCTCACCTCGAAAATGTCCGCGAAATCGCAGCGCAGAGCGATCTCGAGCTGGAAACGCACCGGCTTCATGTTGTGGTTGGTGATGTCGAGATCTTCGTGCATGCCGCCGCTGATCGAGCGGCTCACGATCAGTCCGAGGGTCCGGGGAGGGATGTCGCCGCCCTCGGACAGAATGGTCCGGTTGGTGAGATAGATGCGCGCTGCGTAATAGGCGATCGCGCCGCCGTTCAGCAGCTCCCAAGGTTCGCCGTTGGCGTAGACGTTCAAACTGCTCAGGACCCGCGTGTCCAAGAAGTAGAGACCCTTGTCGCTCGGCCAATCGATCTGACCGTCAGGACCGGTGACCAGCACCGTTTGGCCCTGATGGATAGCGATGTGCGGCGGACCGACCTGAACTTTGAACGGCATGAAATATTCTCACGGGGCGTCGAACACGGCAGGCATGACCATATAGAAAGACAAGCTCCCGACCCGAGCTTTCACTATGTCGGGCGTTTGCCGGATCGCTGCCGGAGCGGGTTCTCGGCCAGCGCGAGATTGTGGGCCGTATTGACCAGCGCGATGTGCGAGAGGGCCTGCGGAAAGTTGCCGACGAGGCGTTTGGCGTGCGGGTCGTATTCCTCCGCCAGCAGCCCGACGTCGTTGCACAGCCCGCTCAGACGCTTGAAGAGCCGCAGCGCCTCGCGGGTGCGGCCGAGCAGCAAGAGATTGTCGGCAAACCAGAAACTGCAAGGCAGAAAGACGCCTTCGCCGGGCGTCAGCCCGTCCTTGCCGCTGCGCGTGTCGTAGCGCATGACCAAGCCATCGACCATGAGATCGCGCTCGATTGCCGCGACGGTGCCGCGCACGCGCGGATCGCTCGGCGGTAGAAAGCCCACGAGCGGCATCAGCAGCACGCTCGCGTCCAGCGCCTTGGCGCCATAGTGCTGGGTGAAGGCGCCGACGTCGGGATTGAACGCCTTGCTGCAGATGTCCTCGTGGATTTCCTGCCGCAGCGCCTTCCAGCGAGCAACCGGTCCTTCAAGGCCGAACTCCTCGGCCAGCCTGACGGCGCGGTCGAACGCGACCCATGCCATGACCTTGGAATAGGTGAAGTGCTGACGCTCGCCCCGAATCTCCCAGATGCCTTCGTCGGGCTCACGCCAGATCTCGGCCAGATGATCGAGCATCGCGCGTTGCAGCCCCAGACCCGCTTGCAGCGGTCCAAGCCCGCCCCGACGCGCCTGATAGAGCGCGTCCATCATCTCGCCATAGATGTCGAGCTGCAGCTGATCGGAGGCCGCGTTGCCGACGCGTACCGGCCGCGCGCCCTGATAGCCGGGCAGCCAGGGCAATTCGAGCTCGGTCAGCCGCCGCTCGCCGGCAATGCCGTACATGATCTGCAGCTGGCCCGGGCTGCCGGCAGCGGCGCGCAGCAGCCATTGGCTCCAATCCCGCGCCGCGCCGTAAAAGCCGGCGTTCATCAGGCACAACAATGTGAAGGTTGCATCCCGTAACCAGCAAAAGCGGTAGTCCCAGTTGCGCGAGCCGCCGAGTTGCTCCGGCAACGAGGTGGTGGGGGCCGCGACAATGCCGCCGGTGGGTTGGTAGGTGAGGGCCTTGAGGGTGATGAGCGAGCGGCGCACGAGGGCCGACCACTCGCCGGTTTCGCGGCAGCCACCCGCCCACTTGCGCCAGAACGTCTCGGTGTCCCTGAGTGCGGCCATCGGGTCGATCGGTTTGGGCGGCGGGCGATGGGACGGCCCGTAGGTAAGGACAAAAGGCACCGTCTGGCCTTCGGAGACCAGGAACTCGCCCACGGTCTTCAAGTCCTCGCCGACCAGCTCGATCGGCGTGCGCAGCACCGCCATGTCCGGCCCGGCTATCGCGCGCAGCGTGCCGTCGGCGAGACGCGTCACCCAAGGAACGAGCCCGCCATAGTCGAAGCGCAGGATGAGCTCGCAATGCATCGCGAGCTGACCACGACGACCGACGACGATGCGCACGACGTCCGACGCTCGTCCGCGCGGCGGCATGAAGTCGATGAGGGTGACGGCTCCATCGCGGGTCTCGAAATCGGTCTCGAGGATGAGCGTGTCTTCGCGGTAGCGTCGGGTAATTCGGGCCTTCGGGTCGGCGGGCGCGATCCGCCACCGCCCGTGCTCGGAAGTGCCGAGCAGGGCGGCGAAGCAGGCGCCGCCGTCGAAGCGGGGCCAGCACAGCCAATCGATCGAACCGTCGCGTGCGATCAGCGCCGCCGTCTCGCAATCACCGATGAGCGCGTAATCCTCGAGCCGGGCCGCCGTTCCCGGGCCCGTGGCGCGGTGCAGCCGATAGCGAGCATGCGGTCGTCGCGCTTTGGCCGTCGCGGCAGCGGGCACGGGGCCGGCGGGGTCGGCTTTCGGCCGATCGGACTTCGTCCGCGCGGGCGGCGTTCGTGGGACCCGACGATCGCCGCCGGCGGATGGGGGCCTGCGGCCCTGCTTCCCTGTTGTCCTGGACCGGTTTGCCATGGGTCGCGAGTTTCTGTGCCTCGATTTACTCTCGCAAGCCCCTTATCGGTCCCCGCGCGGCCGCAGCACTGCCGCACCTCTGCGAGATCCGCGGCGACGAACCGGCGCTGCCTATCCTTCACGATGAGGGGCGGTGCTTCTCATCCCAAGCGGGGCGGCCTGCGCTCAGCGCAGGATCACGATCCAATCGGCGATCCGCTCATTGCCGTCCATGTGATAGCCGATATTGACCCTCGCACCGGTCTTGAGGTCGGACCAAGTGCCGTCTTTTCCGCTGATGCGGAAACCCGTCTTGTTGGTGGTCTTGTAAGTCCACTCCTTCTTGTTCCACTGGCACACGAACGTCTTGGCGGCGCCGTCCATGGCCATGATCACGCCGCGCTGCTCCTTGGCGTCTGCGGTCGTCAAGAACGCCGCCGAGAGGGCGGCGGCTGCAATCAGGGTCTTGCGCATCGCATATCTCCTCGCTGCTGCGAGCCTCCGCTGGTCGCAGAGACCTCCCTGTACGGTTAGCACAGCGGCGCGGAACCAGTAATGACGCCGGTGGCCGCAGGGGTTTCTGGGTCAGCACGGCGGCAAGGCTCATGCCCGCGGCGGAATGCTGCCTTCTGCGACATTCTTGACTGGCGGGGGGCAGTCCGCCTCAAGTCTCTGGATCATGCCGAAACGGCTCCGTGTCTTGATCATCGACGACCATCCAGTGGTGCGCATGGGGCTGCGCGCCGTGCTGGAACAATCGGGCCAATACGAGGTCTGCGGCGAAGCCGGCGGGGCGGCCGACGCGTTGAAGCACGCGGACCGGGAAAAACTCGGCTTGATCATCGCGTGACGACGATCACGGCTCGTAGGGACCGCACCATCCCGGCAGGTAGCGGGCGTCCTGGCTCTTCGCCAGGATGAGCGCGCGATCGAGCGCGCCGGTGAAGTTCTTCACGATCTGGCCACGCTGCACCCGCCGTCGCAGGAAGTCCGCCCACAGGAATTCGCTGAACGGCGTGACGTCCTTGGCGAAGCCGCCAGCGCGGCGCAGTTCGCCGGCGAGACTGCGGAACGGATCGTCGGCGAGACGCGTGATGGATTTGGGGATGTCATCGAAGCCGCGGCGGCGGCCTTTGGCGTCGTAGGGATGCACCCAACCATGGTGGTCGAGCACGACCCAGAACGCGTCGGTCTCCAGCGCGCTCAAATTGGCGACGACGCTGACCAACACGTGCTCCAGCCCTTCCTCGTGGAGAGCGAGAGCGAGATGATGGTGATCGATGATATAGTGGCGCTCCTTGGGACCGAGCACGACCGGAATCATGTGCGCCCCGAGGAACTTGCCGATCTTTTTCGCCTCGTGCTTGCGCAGATGGTCGCGCTTCTCGCGGACCTCGCGCATGCCGACAGTCATCTGGGTCGGACGCAGATCGATTATCGGGATCGGCTGCAGGATGGGGTCGCGCACAACGATCATGACGGTTCTCCTCGCCCGCGGCAAAGATAGCCTAAGGAACGCCAAACGGAGGATGGCAACGAGTAGGCCCCGGACAAGAATTCCCATGCGGTTTGTAATTCCAAAGGCACGGGAACGGCTCTAAGCTTGACCCGCCGGTCGCTCGGAAGACAACCCATGCGCAGGATCGTTGCTCTCGCCTCCGTACTCATCGCGGGCCCCTCTCTCGCTGATTCAGTGCGGCATCTCAGCGTACCGGAGCGGCTCTGGGGGAGGTGGGCACCGAGCTTGGACCGCTGCCAAGACGAAAAATCCGCGGTCGTCGTGTCGTCGCAAGGCTACCAGACCTCGCAGGAGGCCTGTGCGGTTCAATGGGTCACCGAAACCGCCGGTCGGGACGGGCCGATCTACTCCGCCCACATGCGCTGCTCGCCCCCCGAGGCGCCGGAGCAGAAGATGGAATTGGATCGCATCATCATCGCCAGGGCCGACGGCCGGGTCTCGGCCGGTCCCGGCTTCGGTGATCTCAAGGACTATCAGCGGTGCTCGGCGAACTAGCAACTGCGCGCAACGCTCGGTGCGGTGGCCCCGCCGTTGCGTTACGGGCGGCATCGTGGCTGGCTGCGAGCCTTGCCATATTGATGAGCGCCTTCGCGGCTCCCGCGCAGAATGCCCGGGTCGAACAACTCGTGTCGGCGGTGGTACGGATAAAGACCCATATCAATCCGGAAGGACGCACGATCGAGGGCCTGGGCCGCGAGCGCGAAGGATCCGGCATCCTGATCGACAGCGACGGGCTCGTGCTCACGATCGGCTACCTCATGGTCGAGGCCTACGCCGCGGAAGTCATGGCGAACGATGGCCGCACCATTCCTGCGACCGTCGTCGGCTACGATCATGACAGCGGGTTCGGCCTGTTGCGGACCATCGAACCTCTCCGGCTCAAACCTATGCCCCTCGGCAAGTCTTCCGCCGTCAGGGAGCACGACCCGGTACTCGTAGCGAGCTTCGGCGGCACCGCGATGGTTGCCGCCGCCTATGTCGTCGCCAAGCGGCAATTCGCCGGCAGTTGGGAATACCTGCTGGACGACGCGCTGTTCACCGCGCCGGCGCATCCGGCCTGGAGCGGGGCCGCGCTGATCGACCGCTTGGGCAAACTCGTGGGTGTCGGCTCGCTCGTTGTCGGCGATGCCGTCGGGGACGGCAACAGGACGCCCGGCAATATGTTCGTCCCGATCGACCGACTGCCGCCGATTCTGGCGGATCTCATCGCGACCGGACGCGCGTCCGGTCCCGGACGGCCGTGGCTCGGTCTCAACACCGAGGAGTTGCACGGGTTGCTCTTCGTAAGCCGTGTGGTTACCGGAGGCCCGGCGGACAAGGCGGGCATCAAGCACGGCGACGTGATCATCGGCGTCAAGGGTAACCCGTCGAAAACTCTGGCCGACTTCTATCGCAAGGTCTGGGCGCAGGGGGATGCCGGCACGACCGTTCCGCTCGATGTGCTGCAGGGCGGCGACGTGCGGCGGCTTGATCTCAAGTCGATCAACCGCCTCGACCACCTGAAGCTGAAATCGACCTTCTGACGGGATGCCAGGCGTGTCTTCCCTGCAACGCTGCGGGTATTTGTGACCTTCGGCGCAAATTAAGCCCCATTCCTGCCGTGATCGACCGGCGATATCCCCCGTAGGGAGCGGTCGCGCCAAGGGGATTCGGACGCGGCCGGTCCGTGACGTGCATCCGGCGCTGAGGCTTTACCGGGGAAATGCCGCAGCGCGGTGGACGGTCGCGGGACGGGGATCGGATGGGGCGGCAGCTCACGGGGACGTTGTTGTGGACAGGGATCGCGCGTGTCGCAGCGCTCGCGGTCGGTTGCCTGGCGTTGGCGCATTGCTCCGGATCCTTCGTCAACAAGGAATACAGTCCGCGCGTCGTCGAGGAGGGCGAGCCGGTGCCGAAGGGCGGCGGCGCTTACCGCGTGGGCAAGCCCTATAACGTCAACGGCCGCACTTATTTCCCGACGGAGAATCCCCACTATCGCGCCGAGGGCATGGCTTCCTGGTACGGCCGCGATTTCCACGGCCGGCTCACCGCCAACGGCGAAGTCTACGACATGCACAGCCTCTCGGCTGCGCACACCACGCTGCCGATGCCGAGCTATGTGCGCGTAACCAACCTCGATAACCGCCGCTCCATCGTCGTGCGCGTGAACGATCGCGGCCCTTACCATCGCAACCGGGTTATCGACGTCTCGATCGGGACTGCCAAGGCGCTGGACTTCTACAAGAAGGGTGTCGCCCATGTGCAGGTCGAATATGTCGGGCGGGCGCCGCTCGAGGGCAGCGACGATGCCATGCTGATGGCGACGCTGCGCGAGGGTTCGCCGGCACCCGCGCCGTCGAAGGTGATGGTGGCTGCGGCAAAGCCCTTCATCCCAAAGACGGAGGAGGCCGAGGACTTGCCGTTGCCGCCGGCGCGTCCCTACACGCTCAGCAGTGCATCGAGTCGCTCGGTCAAGTCGGCGAGCGTCCGCGAGGCCTCGGCGCTCGATGGCGCCAGGGCGAACACGGGCGTGCGGCCGACCTACGCTTCCGCGGCAGCGCCGGCGTTCCAATCGCCGTCGGGGGCCAGTGCTCCGGCGGTCGGTTTTGCCCCGACCCGCGAGGAGGGGCGTGCGCTCGGTCTGATGAGCGGCCGCGGTCTCTACTGAGCCACGCACTCCGCGACCGATCGCCTCGGCTCGACCCGCTCGCGAGCCATCAAAGCGCCGCGAATTGCATTGATTCCAGCCGACGGAACTTGCTAAGCAACGCCCGGGCAGGGAAGGGAGCGCGGACCTCGGCCGCGCACGGCTTGCCGCAATCATGAACATCCGCGTGGTTCGCAGCGTGTGGCATTGGCCCTTGCTCAGCTGGGGCACGGGCGCGATTCTCGCTTGCGCCGTCGCTTCGGCCGCGGCCGCGCCCAATCCGGTCTCGGGGCCGAAAGGGGGCGACGGCGGCTTTCAGACCGCGGCCCCGCACGCCATGCTGATCGAGGCCGAAAGCGGCAGCGTCTTGTTCGAGAAGGCCGCCGACGACCTCATTCCGCCGGCCAGCTTGTCAAAGCTGATGACTGCGGAAGTGGTGTTCAACGAGATCAAGCAGGGCCGACTGAAGCTGACGGACCAATTCGTCACCAGCACCAATGCCTGGCGCCGCGGCGGCGCCCCCTCACGCACGTCGGCAATGTTCATTCCTATTCATACCAAAGTGGCGGTGGATGACCTGCTCCACGGGGTTATCATCCAGTCGGCCAACGATGCCTGCATCGTTTTGGCAGAGGGCATCTCCAGCAACGAGTCCGCGTTCGCGGAGCGGATGACCAAGCGGGCGCGCGAGCTCGGCCTCACCAAGTCGACCTTCGGCAACTCGAACGGTCTGCCTGACCCGCGACAGCTCATGACGTCGCGCGAGCTGGCCAAGCTGGCGCGGCACATCATCGAGACATATCCCGAATACTACAAATATTACGGCGAGCGCGAATTCACCTTCAACAAGATCCGCCAGCAAAACCGCAATCCGCTTCTCAACATGAACATCGGAGCGGACGGCCTCAAGACCGGCTTCACCAAGGAGGCCGGCTACGGGCTTGTCGGCTCGGCCGTGCAAAACGGGTTGCGCCTGATTGTCGTCGTCAACGGCCTGCGGTCGGAAAAGGAGCGCGCCGACGAGGCCAAGAAATTGCTGGAGTGGGGGTTTCACAATTTCCAATCCAACCTGCTGTTCGCGGACGGCCAAGAAATCGCGTACGCCAAGGTCTACGGCGGCGCCAGGGGCAGCGTGCCGCTGATGGCGGCGAAAGCAGTGCGGCTGATGGTGCCGCGCAACGTGCGTGAAAAGATCATTGCCCGCGTCGTCTATACCGGGCCGGTACCGGCGCCAGTGCAACAGGGCCAGAAGCTCGGTACCCTGAAGGTCTGGCGCGGCGACTTCGTCGCCCTCGAAGTGCCCTTGCAGGCGGCGGAGAGCATAGAGACCGGATCGATGTCGCAACGCGCCTTCGACGCCGCCACCGAGCTCGTGCTCGGCCTGTTCCGCGCCGGCTTCCAGCGTGCACTGGGAACCGGGGCAGCAGGCACCTGACGCGTCGACGAGCGTCCGCGAAGCTCGCCATCAACGTCGCCCGGTGAATGGCCAAGCCTCCTCAGTCGCGCTCTTTTTCGCAACCGGCGCAACCGCTATAACGAAGGCGGCCGCGAGCAGCGAAATGCGTGGACGATTCATCACTTTTGAAGGGGGCGAGGGCACCGGCAAGTCGACCCATTCGACCCTGCTGGCGGCGCGGCTTCAGGCGCTGGGCATCCGCGTCCTGCACACGCGCGAGCCCGGTGGCTCGCCTGGTGCCGAAGTGATCCGCTACGTATTGCTGTCGGGCGTGGCGAAGCCCCTCGGCGTGGAAGCCGAAGCGCTGCTGTTCGCCGCGGCCCGCGGCGACCACGTAAGCCACACGATCGAGCCGGCGCTGGCGCAGGGGACCTGGGTGATCAGCGATCGCTTCATCGATTCAACCAGGGTCTACCAGGGCACCCTCGGACGTCTCGACGCGAGATTCATCCGCGCGCTCGAGCGGGTGACTGTGGGTAATCTCAGGCCCGACCTCACCTTCATCCTCGACGTGCCGGCCGATGTCGGCCTTGCGCGCGCCAGCAAGCGGCGCGGCGAGGGGACCGCCGACCGGTTCGAGGCGGAGTCGCGCGACTTTCACGAGGAATTGCGGGGAGCCTACCGTGCGCTCGCGCGTGAAGAGCCCCGCCGCTGCGTGGTCATCGACGCCACAGAGCCGAAGCTCGCGGTCGCCGAACGCATTTGGCGCAGCGTGGAGGAGCGGCTCGATTCTGCGAACGCGTCGGCCGTGCCCGCGAGCGCCCCATCGTGAGCGAGGCCGACCACGAAGGCGGCGGCGTAGAACCGCGGGCGCCACGCGAAACGAGTGTCCTTTGTGGCCACGGAGAGGCCGAGCGCACGCTCCTCGATGCGTATCGCAGCGGACGTTTTCCGCACGCTTGGCTGATCACGGGCCCCGCTGGCATCGGCAAGGCGACGCTTGCTTATCGCCTGGCGCGCTTCATGCTCGCCCGGCCGGATCCGCGCGCACCGCTGGTCGAGGTCGCGACCTCGCTCCACATCGAGGCCGATCATCCGGTGGCGCGCCGGATCGCCGTGCAGGCGCAAGGCGATCTGCTGGTGCTCGAACGCACGGTCAACGAAAAGACCAACAAGCTCTACCAGGACATCCGGGTCGACGACGTCCGCCGAACGGTCAGTTTCTTCGGCTCAACGCCCGGAGAGGGTGGTTGGCGAGTGGCCATCGTCGATTCGGTCGATGAGCTCAACCCATCCGGCGCGAACGCCCTGCTCAAGGTGCTGGAGGAGCCGCCGCAGCGTGGCGTCCTGCTGCTGGTGAACCATTCAG
>JBAUOM010000023.1:0-14361 GCA_049579765.1 Xanthobacteraceae bacterium | reverse complement strand
AGATGCCGCCGTTCCCGCGGGCGGAGGCTGAACGCGCGGTCGAAGCCGCGCTGGGCAGGCCGCTGCGCGAGCTGTTCGCGTCGTTCGGTCCACCGGTCGCCGCGGCCTCGATCGCCCAGGTGCATCGGGCCGAAATCTTCGCCGATGCCGGCCGCCGTGCGGTCGCGGTGAAGGTGCTGCGGCCGGGCGTAGAGCGGCGCTTCAAGGTCGATCTCGACGCCTTCACCTTCGCCGCTCGCGGCGCCGAGCAGCTCGCGGCGGAGACGCGCCGGCTGCGGCTGGTCGAAGTGGTCGAAACGCTCAAGCGCTCGGTCGCGATAGAAATGGATCTGCGGTTCGAGGCTGCCGCGCTGTCGGAAATGGCCGAGAACACCCGCAACGACCCGGATTTCCGGGTACCCGCTGTGGACTGGGACCGCACCGCGCGCGACGTGCTCACGCTCGAATGGATCGAGGCGACGCCGCTTTCCGACCGCGCCCGACTCGAAGCCAAGGGGTTCGATCTCCGGCGTTTGGCCCGCGCTGTCATCCAGACCTTCCTGCGGCACGCCTTGCGCGATGGCTTCTTCCATGCCGACATGCATCCCGGCAATCTCTTCGTCGACGATGCCGGCGACCTCGTCGCCGTCGATTTCGGCATCATGGGACGGCTGGGGCCGAAGGAGCGGCGCTTCCTCGCCGAGATTTTGCTCGGATTCATTACCCGCGATTATCACCGCACCGCAGAGGTGCATTTCGAGGCCGGCTACGTGCCGCCGCAGCACTCGGTCGCCAGTTTCGCGCAGGCGATCCGCGCCATCGGCGAGCCCATCCACAATCGCGTCGCTGAAGATATCTCGATGGCTAAGCTATTCGCGCTGCTGTTCGAGATCACGGGCTTGTTCGACATGCGCACCCGCCCGGAACTCCTGCTGCTGCAGAAAACCATGGTCGTGGTGGAAGGCGTGGCGCGCGCGCTCGATCCCAAACTCGACATGTGGAGCGTCGCCGAGCCGGTCGTGCGTGAATGGATCGAGCGCAATCTCGGCCCCGTGGGCAGGATCGAAGACGCCGCCGAAGGCGCGATGGAGGTCGGCCGTTTCCTCGGCGGGGTGCCGGGGCTGCTGGCACGGGGTGCGGTGCTGGTAGAGCAACTCGATGCCATCACCCGCGACGGCCTGGTGCTGGCGCCGGAAACAGTCGCGGCAATCGGCCGCGCGGAGGCGCGGCGCAGCCGCTGGACGGCGGCGGCACTGTGGGCGATCACGCTGCTACTGGCATGGCTGATCTACGTGCTGCTGTCGCGCTGATTGCATTGATTGCAGTGCAATCACGATGTATCGTGACTGCCCAACGCGTGGCGACCTATGGCCAGCATCACCATCCGCCAGCTCGACGACGATTTGAAGCGGCGCCTGCGGGTGCGGGCCGCGCGCCATGGTCGCTCCATGGAGGACGAGGCGCGCACCATCCTGCGTCAGGCGGCCGCCCGCGAGGAGGGCAGCGACGAGACCGGCGTCCCCGGGGGCCGGAGCCCGGCAGGCGAGCACGCCGCGGCCGAGCCGGCGCCCAAGGAGGCCATCGCTCCGGCATCCAGAGCGGGACGGGTTCTGCTGATCATCGGCGGCGGTATCGCAGCCTACAAATCGCTCGAGTTGATCCGCAGGCTGAAGGAGCGCGGGCTCGACGTGCGTTGCATTCTCACCGCTGCCGCGCAGGAATTCGTTACCCCGCTTTCGGCCGGCGCGCTCTCCGGGGTGCGCGCGTTCACGGATCTGTTCGACGCCGCGAGCGAGTTCGACATCGGCCATATCCGGCTGGCGCGCGAAGCCGACCTCGTGCTGGTGGCGCCCGCAACCGCGGACCTCATGGCCAAGATGGCGGGCGGCCGTGCCGACGATCTCGCCTCCGCCGTGCTGCTTGCCACCGGCAGCCCGGTGCTGGTGGCGCCGGCGATGAATCCGCACATGTGGGAGCATCCGGCAACACGCCGCAATCTTGCCCGCTTAGTCGACGACGGCGTCGCCGTGGTCGGGCCGAATGCGGGCGAGATGGCGGAGGCCGGCGAGGCTGGTGTCGGGCGGATGGCGGAACCGCTCGAGATCGTGGCCGCGGCGCAGCCGCTGCTCGGCCGCGCCGCGATCGGCGATGCGCTTGCGGGCAAGCGCGTGATTGTGACGTCAGGTCCCACCCATGAGCCGATCGACCCGGTGCGATACATCGCCAATCGTTCGTCGGGCAAGCAGGGACATGCCATCGCCGCGGCGGCGGCCGCCGCCGGCGCCGATGTGACGCTCGTGTCGGGTCCGGTCAACCTGCCCGATCCGGTCGGGGTGAACATCGTGAAGGTCGAGACGGCGCAGGAAATGCTGGCGGCAGTCACCAGGGCGCTGCCGGCCGATGCTGCGGTATTCGCGGCAGCGGTCGCGGACTGGCGCGTCGCGCAGCGGCATGAGAACAAGCTCAAGAAGCAGATGGGCGGGTCGCCGAAGCTCGGACTCATCGAGAATCCGGATATCCTCGCGACCGTGGCACGGAACGCGAGCATGAGGCCGTCCCTGGTCGTCGGCTTCGCGGCCGAGACCGAGCACATTATCGAGCATGCGAAGGACAAGCTTGCTCGCAAAGGCTGCGACTGGATTGTCGCCAACGATGTCTCGGCAGCGGCTGGCGTCATGGGCGGCGACAGCAATCGCGTCCATCTCGTGAGCGCGGAGGGCGTCGAATCCTGGCCGCCGCAATCGAAGCAGGAGGTCGCGCGTGCGCTCGTTCGGCGCATCGCGCAAGCGCTGGCGGAGGCCGAGCGGTGAGCAAGATGGAACTCCGGATCATGCGGCTACCGCATGCCGGTGATCTGCCGCTCCCTGCCTATCAAAGCGAGCTTGCAGCCGGGATCGATCTCATTGCCGCCGTACCCGCCGACACCCCGATCACGATCGCCCCGGGGGAGCGAGCCGCGGTCCCGACCGGCATCGCTGTGGCCCTCCCCCGGGGCGTAGAAGGGCAGATCAGGCCGCGCTCCGGGCTAGCCCTGCATCATGGGGTCACCGTGCTCAATTCGCCGGGCACGGTGGATGCGGATTACCGCGGCGAGGTGCATGTCATCCTGATCAACCTCGGCATGGCGCCGTTCACGGTCGAACGCGGCGCCCGCATTGCACAATTGGTGCTCGCGGCTGCGTTGCAAGCCACCATTTGCGAGGCTGCAAGCCTGGATGAAACAAGCCGCGGAGTTGGGGGTTTTGGTTCTACTGACACCCGGGGCGGAAAAGGCCGCCCCGAATAGACCATGATCTCGGCAGTAATATACTACCAAACAGCATTTGCCCCGACCTTGTCATGCCGCTCCTGCCTCGCAAAGGCATTCTGGCGATCGCCGCCGTCATCGACATCGCGCTCAACGCGCGAAGCCGGCCGGTCGCAGCCAAAGCCTTGGCGACGCGCCACAGCCTTCCGCCACGGCATCTCGAGCCGGTGCTGCAGGCGCTGGTGCGCCATGGCATTCTCAAGGGCGTCCGTGGCCCGCGCGGCGGCTACGAACTCGCGCGCGAGCAGCGCGGCATCACCGCCGAGGAGATCCTGCGCGCCGCCGGCACCGCGGACGAGGTCGACGGCGCATCCCTCGTCGACTCGATCCTGCTCAGCAAGGTCGTGATGCCGGCCCTTGGACAGGCCGAGCATGCCTTCGCGCAGGCGCTGGCGCGCATCAATGTCGAGGACCTGGCGCAGTCGGCGGAGCACCTGCGGCCCTTGGCGGCGGAGTGCTAGCTTCGCCCGGCCGGCTTCCCGGCTCCAATGTCCGCGCGACGAGCCACCGTGCGCGATCAGCCCGCCTTGCGACCCTGCTTCATGTTGTCCCACCAGGGGCAGACGCCGGGCATGCGATTGTAGTTGCCCTCGATCACCTGCACGGGTTGCCGCTGGCCGTTCTCGGCGGCCTCGATGCAAAGCCGGCGCGACTCCTCTTTCTTCTCAGCCGACATCCAGCGGCGTTCGTGGCCCCATAGGCTCGGACCAAATTTCCGCTCGAACGGCTTCCAGCTGTTGTCGTCGATGACCTGGCCGCCCCAACCGTATTCCACCAGGAAGCCGGACGGATTCCACGTATAGAACGAGGTGACGTAGTCGCCGGAATGCCGGCCGAGCGTGACGCCGATGCGCTCGGGATCGCACAAGGCGAGATCGTAGCCTTGGCCGACATCGTCGAAGCTGTAGAGCTCCACCATCATGTGGTGGACCATGTTGATGCCGCTTTCGACGAAAGCGAGACTGTGATGACGCGGATTGACGTGGAAGAAATAAGCCGGGAACGGACGCAGCCAATAGTCGCTGAGCTTGAATTCGAGGACGTCCTGATAAAACCGCATCACCTCCGCGATCCGCTCGAAATGCATCACGACGTGACCCATGCCGAGCGGTCCGGTGCGAAAACCTGAAATGTTGCGGCCGGGCTTGAAAGGGTCCGCGCTCGTTTCCGCGCCGTGGAATATTTCCAGACGGTTGCCGGCGGGATCATTGAGCACGCTCAGGTCCTTGACGTGCCGCTCGTCGGCGAGGGCTCGCGAGCCGCAGGCGACGCGCGTGCCGGCCGCCTCGATGCGGGCGGCGACCGCGTCCAGCGCGGCGGCATCCGCCACTTCCCAGCCGAAAAAGCCGATGCCTTGGCCGCCGTCGGCATCCACCACCAGTCGCTGCTTGCGGTCGTCCATGCGGAAAGCAAGGCGCGAACGGCTCTTGTCGATGCGCTGCAGCCCGAGAATGTCACCGCCGTAGCTCGCCCAGTCGCCCAAGTCCTTGGTGCGAACCCCGATATAGCCCAAAGCTTCGATGCCCATGACCCGTCTCGATTGTTGCGCTTGCGATTCGTTCGCGTCCGCCCATCGGCGTTGAACTAGGCGGCCGCCTGCTTGGCGATGGTCCGCTTGAGCCGCGGATAGGCTCGATAAGCATTATCCTCGAAAATCTTCTTCTTGTCCGCGGCGGATAGTTCCGGCGCGTCGTCGACATAGCGCTTGGTATCGTCGAAAGGCTTCCCGGTCAGCGGATCATCGCCACGGACCGCGCCGACCATTTCGGACGCAAACAGGATATTGTCGGTCGGTACCACCTTGGTCAGGAGGTCGATCCCAGGCTGATGGTAGACGCAAGTATCGAACCACACGTTGTTCTTCATCATCTCGTCGAGCGGCGGCCGCTTGTTGTTCAGTGCGAGCCCGCGGTAGCGGCCCCAGTGGTACGGCACCGCGCCGCCGCCGTGCGGGATGATCAGCTTCAAGGTCGGGAAGTCCTTGAACAGATCGCCCATGATGAGCTGCATGAACGCGGTGGTGTCGGCGTTGATGTAGTGCGCGCCGGTGCCGTGAAAGCACGGATTGCACGAGGCGCTGACGTGGACCATCGCTGGCACGTCGAGCTCCACCATCTTCTCGTAGAATTTGTACCACCAACGATCGGTGAGCGGCGGGGCGGTCCAATGGCCGCCGGACGGATCGGGATTGAGATTGCAGCCGACGAAACCGAATTCCTTCACGCAGCGCTCGAGCTCGCCGATGCAGCTGTCGGGCGACACGCCCGGCGACTGCGGCAGCTGGCACACGCCGATGAAATTCTTGGGATAGAGCGTGCAGACGCGGTGGATCATCTCGTTGCACACCTGCGACCAGGCGAGGCTGACGTTGAAATCGCCGATATGGTGGCTCATGCCCATGGCGCGCGGGGAGAAGATCGTTAAGTCTGTGCCGCGCTCGCGTTGCAGCTTGAGCTGGGCGCCTTCGAGGCTGTCGCGGATCTCGTCGTCGCTGACTTTCAGCGATCCCCGGGAGGGTTGTTTGGCGGGATCCTTGAGGTTATCGATCTGCTCCTTGCGCCATCGCAGCAGGTCTTTCGGCTCGGTCGTATAGTGGCCGTGGCAATCGATGATCATGACACCGTCGCTGAGGGATCGTTGGCGGACGCTCGTGACGGAGACGGCATACCCGCCCCGCCACGTCGCCGAATGCTACGAACCGGGCTTCACCGTTGTCAAATCGGGAACAGGGTCTGTTAGGATGCCGACCGGACACAGCGCAGAGGGGAGAGCATGGCTGATATTCCGCGTTTGAACGGCGTGATCCGCGCGCTTGAGGCCGGCAAGCCGGCATTCACGTCGTTTTGTCAAGCCGATCCCGAGACCGCCATCGCCATGACAACGGCCAAGTACGACGGGGTCGTCTACGAGATGGAGCACAATCCCTGGGACATCAGGGCGCTGCGGGATAGCCTGCAATACATGCTCAACCGCGGCCAGATCGCCAGATCCGGCTCGGTCGCACCGGGTGTGACACCAATGGTGCGGATTCCCCCGAACGGAGCGGAGAAGGCGCAGTTTCATGCCAAGCAGGCGCTCGACCTCGGCGTCTACGGCATCGTGTGGCCGCACATTTCCTCCGTCGAAGAGGCCCACAACGCGGTCGCCGCCTGCCGCTATCCGCGCCTGAAGAGCGCGCCGCTGTACGAGCCCGCCGGCATTCGCGGCGACGGCCCGACCGCGGCGGTGCGCTATTGGGGCCTGTCGCAGCAGGACTATTACGATCGCGCCGACGTCTGGCCGCTCAACCCCAAGGGAGAAATCTTTGTCATCCTGATGATGGAAGACACGCGCGGGATCGAGGCGTTGTCCGACATCTTGCGCAAGGTGCCCGGGATCGGCGCCATCCTCATCGGCGAGGGCGATCTTTCTCAGGAACTCGGCTATCCCCGCCAATACGAGCACCCCGAGGTGCTCAAATGGATGGCGCGGGTGGTCGATACCTGCAAGCAGCACAACGTCGTCGTCGGCCATCCGCACGTCGACGCCAACAACGTGGAGCGCATTCTCGGCGAAGGCTACCGCTTCCTGATGGCCGCTCCGGTGCGCAGCTACGCGGCCCTCGACAAGGGCCTGAAGCTGGCGGGGCGATAGATCGCGGAGGACACGAGCGCGGGCGGCATAAAGACAAAAGAGGGGCTCCGCGCTCTGTCGCCGGTCCTCCATCTGCGGTCCTCCCGCCTGTTCACGATCTGGACTCTTACGGCCGGTTTCCCCTTGGGGTTAAAGTGGCTCGATTCGCGGCTGATCGGCGGGTGAGGCACTCCGCCGCCATGGGCCGCGAGCCGGCAGTCGCGCAACGCCGGTAAATGCGGCAATGGGGCAAACGGGTATGCCGGACTCGATCCGGACCACCGTGGAGGGCTGTCGGGCTCATCCGCAGCACGAGGCGCGTTCACGCGCGTCGACAGCCCGCGCATCCGGGTGTGAAACGCCGTCAAGGACGCGCCACGGGGCTTTCTGCGCTGCCGTCGTCGCGCTGGCGGCATCGCTTATGCCCGCTCCCGGCTGCGCCGCCGCGGCGAGCGAGAAAGTTGCAACATTCGACGCCTATGTCTCAGCTCTGCTGTCGCTCGATCGCCACGAGATCGCAGCGCTCGCACTTACGCTTGGCATTCTCTGCTTTGCCGTGGTTACGGCCATTCTGCTTGTGCGCACGCGGGCACGGCTGACGGAGGTCGAGATATCGACACGCGACGATGCCCTTGCAGCCAGGGCCGCGACCGATCGCGTCTACGCGCTGCTCCTCTCCGAGCCGCAGATCCTCATGGCGTGGGCCCCCGACGCCGACGCGCCGGAGATCATCGGCGATCCGACACTGGTGACGAGCGCCGACGCGCCTCAGGACGTGCTCGCCTTCGGGGCCTGGCTCGAGCCGGATACCGCCGGCGGCATGGAGCGTGCCGTCGATGCCTTGCGCGCGCGCGGCGTCGGATTCGCCATGATGGTGACCACGCTCGCCGGCCGCATCATCGAAGCCAAGGGCCAGGTCATTGGCGGGCGGGCAATCCTGCGGCTACGCGAGGTGAGCGGGATCAAACACGAGCTTGCCGAACTTGCCCGCCGGCACCAGAAGCACATCGATGACAGCGCGGCCATGCGCGCGCTGATCGACGCGGTGCCGGCGCCGGTTTGGGCGCGCGACGAGGCGGGCAAGTTGTCGTTCGTGAACCAAGCCTATGCGCGCGCGGTGGAGGCCAAGGACGGCACGGAGGCGGTCGAACGCGGGATCGAACTGTTCGACCGCAGCCCACGCGGCGAGCTCCTGCACGCGCATGCAGCGGCCGAGGCCTATTGCGGGCGGTTGCCGGCAGTGGTGGCAGGCCAGCGCAGAAGCTTCGACGTGATGACCGTGCCAACTGCGCGCGGCAGCGCGGGGATCGGCATCGACGCCAGCGAGGTCGAGCTGATGCGGGCCGAGCTCAAGCGCATGGTGGATGCCCACCGCCGCACGCTCGACCAGCTCGCGACGGGGGTCGCCATCTTCGGCTCGAACCAGCGGCTCGGCTTCTACAACGCCGCATATCGCATTTTATGGGACCTCGATCCCGCCGTCCTCGATCAGAGACCGACCGATTCGGCCCTACTCGATCAATTGCGCGCGGCACGGAGACTTCCGGACGACCAGGATTTCAGGCAATGGAGGACGGCGCTGCACGAGGCCTACCGGGTGGTCGAGGCCAAGGAGCACATGTGGCACCTGCCTGATGGCCGCACGCTTCGGGTCGTCACCACGCCCAACCCGGAAGGCGGCGTGATCTATCTCTTCGACGACGTGACCGAGCGGCTCGATCTCGAGCGCCGCTACGATGCCCTGATCCGCGTTCAGGGCGAGACCCTGGACAATCTCACCGAGGCGGTCGCCGTCTTCGGCAGCGACGGCTGCCTACGCCTCTACAACCCGGTCTTCGCGCGCATGTGGAGACTTTCGCCCGAAACGCTTGCCGAACGGCTGCATGTCGAAGCGGTCAGCGATTTGACGCGGTCGCTGCACGGCGATCATCCCATCTGGCAACGGCTGCGGGGCACGGTCACGGCAATCGACAGCCGCGAGCCGGTCATCGGCCGCCTCGATCGCGCCGACGGCAAGGTGGTCGATTGCGCCACGGTTCCGCTTCCGGACGGTGCCACACTGGTCACCTTCCAGGACGTCACCGATACTGTGAACGTCGAGCGCGCCCTGCGCGAGCGCAACGAGGCCTTGGAGGCAGCCGATAGGCTCAAGATCAACTTCGTCCACCATGTATCCTACGAGCTGCGTTCTCCGCTTACGAACATCATCGGCTTCGCGCATTTCCTCGGCGACCCGCTCACCGGCCCGCTCACGACAAAGCAACGCGAATATCTCGGCTACATCACGGTATCGACCAACGCCCTCCTCGCCATCATCAACAATATCCTCGACCTCGCCACCATCGACGCCGGCACGATGACCCTAAATCTCGGCTCCGTCGATATCCGCAAGACCATGGAAGCCGCCGCGGAAGGGGTGCAAGACCGCTTGGTCAAGAACGGTATCAGGCTCGAAATCCGGGCCGCGCCCGACGTCGGTACCTTCGTCGCCGACGAACGGCGGGTCCGCCAGTCGCTGTTCAACCTGCTCGCCAATGCGGTGGGCTTTTCGCCCGGAGGCGAGACCGTTACCTTTGCCGCCCGGCGGCTCAAGGATGCCGTCGTGTTCTCGGTAACCGATCGTGGGCCCGGCATCCCGCCGGACGTACAGGACAAGGTGTTCGATTGGTTCGAAACCCATTCGCTCGGCTCGCGCCACCGCGGCACCGGCCTCGGTCTTTCCCTCGTCCGCTCGTTCGTGGAGCTGCACGGCGGCTCGGTGACGCTCGAATCGGCGGTCGGCCGTGGCACCACGGTCACTTGCGTTTTCCCGCTCGACCATACCGCCGAGCGAACGGCGGCGTGATATCGTCGCCGGTCGCCGCGCGCCCATGTCGCGTCGCGGACAACGACGTCCGCACGACTGCTGACGCATGATGGCCCCGACCGCGTCCGCCTCGTCGACCTTCTCCGTGGCGCTGCTCGACGAGCATGCCACGCAGCGGCTCGCGATCGACATCGCCAATTCCCTCGGACGCGGCGATTTCGTCACGCTTTCGGGCGACCTCGGCGCGGGCAAGACTACGTTCGCACGCATGCTCATCCGCCATCTCGCGGACGATCCCGCAATCGAGGTGCCGAGCCCCACATTCACGCTGATGCAGATCTACGACCTGCCGCAGTTTCCGCTCGTCCACGTCGACCTCTACCGGCTGTCGGGGGCGGCCGAGCTCGCCGAACTCGGCTTCGACGACTTGCCGGAAGGCGCCGTGGTGCTGCTCGAGTGGCCCGACCGCGCTGCCGGGCGCCTGCCGCCCGATCGGCTGGACGTCGCGCTCACGCTGGCGCCGAAGCTCAAGCCCGAATTCCGCCATGCCCTCGTCACCGGCTACGGCGCGCTCGCAAAGCGCGTCGACCGCATGGCGGCCACGCGCCAATTCATCGCCGAGTGCGGCTACGGCGACGCGCTGAGGACGCGGATGCAGGGCGATGCATCGACACGCTCTTATGAACGGCTCGCGTTCGGCGATAAACGCGCGATTCTGATGAACTCGCCGCGCCGACCCGATGGCCCGCCGGTGCGGGACGGCAAGCCCTATAACGCCATCGCGCATCTCGCCGACAACGTCATCCCGTTCGTGGCGATGGCCGACGGCCTGCGGCACTACGGGTTTTCGGCGCCCACCATCCATCATGCCGATCTCGACCAGGGCCTCCTGATCATCGAGGATCTCGGCGACGAGCGCGTGGTGAGCGGAGATCCTTCGGCGCCGATCACCGAGCGTTACGAAACCGCCGTGGATACGCTGCTTGCGCTGCACGGGCAGCGGCTGCCGGACACGCTGGCGGTCACCCCGCACATCGAGTACCGCATCCCCCACTACGACATGAACGCATTCCTGATCGAGGTCGAACTACTCGTGGATTGGTTCCTGCCCCGTCTCGACGCGGCGATCCCCGACAGCGAGCGCGGCTCTTTCTGCGCGCTCTGGCGCGAGCTCCTGCAACCGGCAATCGACACTACGCCGACCTGGGTGCTGCGCGACTTCCACTCCCCCAATCTGCTGTGGCTGCCGCAGCGCAGCGGAATAGCCAGGCTCGGAATTCTCGATTTCCAGGATGCAGTGATGGGGCCGGCCGCCTATGATCTGGCCTCGCTGCTGCAGGACGCACGCGTGGACATCCCCGAGCAGACCGAGCTTGCACTGCTCGGCCGCTATGTGCGCGGGCGAAGCCGGACCGACCCGGACTTCGACCCCGGCCGGTTCATCAAGATCTATGTCTCGCTTGCGGCGCAGCGCGCCAGCAAGATCCTCGGCATCTTCGCCCGACTCGACATGCGCGACGGCAAGCCGCAATATTTGCGTCACCTGCCGCGGGTATGGGCGTATTTGCAGCGCTCGCTCGGCCATCCCGCGCTCGAGTCGCTCGGCGCGTGGTATCTCGCGCACGTGCCGGCGTTAAACACAATTTAAGCGCCCCCGGGGCAAGACGTAGCGAGAGCAAGAGCTGCCGATGGCCGAGACCTCCGGAATCCTGACCGCACCGAAGTGCGCCATGGTGCTGGCGGCTGGACTCGGCACGCGCATGCGGTCGTTCAACGGCCGCATCCCCAAGCCGCTGGTTGCGGTCGGTGGCAAGGCGCTGATCGATCACGTGCTCGATCGTCTCGCCGAGGACGGGGTCGAACGCGCGGTCGTGAACGTCCACCATCTGGCCGACCAGATCGAATCCCATCTGGCTCATCGCCGCCGTCCGCAGATCGTATTTTCCGACGAGCGTAACGAGCTGCTCGGCACCGGCGGCGGGGTGGTGAAGGCACTGCCCGAACTCGGCGGGGGCCCGTTCTTCCATGTCAACTCCGACACCATCTGGATCGACGGGGTGAAGCCGAACCTGCGCCGGCTCGCCGACGCTTTCGATCCCTCCCGCATGGACGCGCTACTGCTTCTGGCGACGACGACCTCGAGTATCGGTTATAGCGGGCGCGGCGATTTTACGATGGCTCCCGACGGGCGGCTCACGCGGCGCGGCGAGCGTGAAGTGGTGCCGTTCGTCTATGCCGGCGCCGCCATCCTCACGCCCGCGTTCTTCGCCGACGCTCCGACCGGCGCGTTTTCGATGTCGCCGTTGTTCGATAGGGCCGCGGAGACCGGACGGCTGTGCGGCCTTCGCCTCGAGGGCCTATGGATGCACGTCGGCACTCCCGATGCGATCAAGGCCGCCGAAGCCGCGATCCTCGCCAGCGCCGCATAGAGACGGCTCATCCGACAATTCCGTTGTATCGGCATCCGCGAAGACGGATGATCTGGCAATCTCCGGCCCGCGAATCAGTCGCCAGCATGGCGCTTGCCGGATGCCCCCCTTCGCGGGGATGACGAAATCAACTGCGATCATGGCCGCGCGTCCAAACGTCTTCACCATTCCGGCTTCGGTGCCGTTCGTTCCGACGCTGATCCGCGCGCTGGTCGAGGGAAAGCTCGTGCCGGGCTTTCCCGCCGCGAGCGACCCGCTCGCGCTCGCGGGCGCCACGCTCTATTTGCCGACGCGCCGCGCCTGTCGGCTGGCGCGCGACCTCTTTCTCGACGCCACCGGGGCGAGCGCCGGCATCCTCCCGCGGATCGTCGCCATCGGCGACGTAGACGAGGACGAAATCGTGTTCGCGCAAGCCGCGAGCGGGACGTCGGCGACGGGGCTCGATCTCCCGCCGGCGCTCGGGGGCCTCGAACGGCGGATGCTGCTGGCGCAATTGGTGCTCAAATGGGCGGCCAGCATCACGCCCGGGAAGGACGAGACCCCGCTGGTCGCCCGCAATCCGGCCTCGGCCTTCGTGCTCGCCGATAATCTCGCGCGACTGATGGACGACGTGACCACCCGCGGCGTGTCCTGGGAGCGCCTCGACGAACTCGTGCCCGAAGCGCTCGATCGCTACTGGCAACTCACGCTCGAATTCCTGAAGATCGCCCGCGAAGCCTGGCCCCAAATCCTCGCCGAGCGCGGTGCCATCGAGCCAGCGGCGCGGCGCGACGCGCTGATCAAGGCGGAAGCGGCGCGGCTCGCTGCCCACCCCGAGGGTCCGGTCATCGCCGCCGGGTCGACCGGCTCGATGCCGGCGACGGCCGAATTGATCGCCACCATCGCGAAGCTTGCCCACGGCGCCGTCGTGCTACCGGGCCTCGACCTAGAGCTCGACGCGGAATCCTGGAGCCTGATCAGCGGCCGCCATGACGCCGCCAGCGGCGGCTCCGTCCCGCCGGCGGTCGGACACCCACAATTTGCCATGCAGGCGCTGCTGTATCGCATCGGCATCGTCCGCGAGGAAGTCGTGGCTCTGGCCGCACCCGCCGCAAACGGGCGCGAACGCTACATCTCCGAAGCGCTGCGCCCGGCAGCCGTTACCGACCACTGGCAGCAGCTTGGCGATAGCGGGGCCCGTGCACAGGTCGAGCGTGCGCTTGACGCGCTGGCGGTCATCGAGGCGGCCAATGCCGAGGAAGAGGCCGTGGCCATCGCGATCGCGCTGCGCGAAGCAGCCGAGACCGGCAATAAGACCGCGGCTCTGGTCACGCCCGACCGCGGCCTGGCGCGCCGCGTGGTCGCCGCACTCCAACGTTGGAAGCTCACGGCTGACGATTCCGGCGGCGACGCGCTGGCCGACACGCCCGCCGGGGTGTTCGCCCGACTGGTAGCCGAAACCGCGCTCGGTGGACTCGCTCCGGCGAGCTTGCTTGCCCTGCTCAAGCATCCGCTCATGCGGCTCGGCGCCGCCGAAGGCGGTCACGCGCGCGCGGTGGCGGCGCTCGAAAAGGCGGTCTTGCGCGGCCCGCGCCCACGCCCCGGGAGCACCGGGCTGGCGCATGCGCTCGCTGCTTTCCGCGTCGAGCTCGCGAAGCTGCGGCGCAGAGAACCTTCCGATCTGCATCCATCCGATCCGCGCGCCGACCTTACCGAGCCGGAGCTCGAGCAGGCCGCGGGCCTCATCGCCCGGCTGGCCGGGGCGCTCGCCCCGCTCGAAGGGCTGCGCGCCGCTAGTTTCGCCGAAATCGCAGCCCGCCACTACGAGGCCATCGCGGCGCTGGGCACCGATCACGCGGCAACGTGCCCCGCGCTCATCGGGATCGACGGCACGGCACTCGACGCGGCATTCGAAGAGATCGACCGGCGCCGAAACGACGCCGATTTCGTGGTTGAGGCGGGCGACTACGCAGACTTGTTCTGCGCCGCGATCTCCGATCGGGTCGTGCGGCGGCCGGGCGCTCCGGGCATGCGACTGCGCATCTATGGTCCGCTCGAAGCGCGGCTGCAGAGCGTCGACCGCGTGGTGCTCGGAGGGCTGATCGAGGGCATCTGGCCGCCGGAAACCCGTTCCGATCCCTGGCTCAGCCGCCCCATGCGCCACGCCCTGGGCCTCGACCTGCCGGAGCGGCGCCTCTCGCTCTCCGCGCACGACTTCGCGCAGGCGCTCGGCGCCGGCGAGGTGATAC
>JBAUOM010000022.1:0-2676 GCA_049579765.1 Xanthobacteraceae bacterium | reverse complement strand
CGTCCCCGGCGTCGAGTTTGCATCGCCAAGCACCCTGGTTGGGCGTAGGCTGCTTTCATCGTCGGCAGCGGCATTCGGTCAGGCGCCGATGGCTGAGGGACTTGAGCGCGCTCTCGCCTGGGAAGGGAGCGCCGCAATGCCCATCACGCCATACCTGAACGGCCAGCGTTTCGATCCTGAGACCACGCGCATCATGGGACTCGCGTTTGAGCTGACGCGGGCCGGGCTCGCAATTTCAAGCAAGGGCGATCTCACCCCCGAGATCATTGCAAGCAAGATCATCGAGCTGGCGCGAGGCGGTGAGCGCGATCCGGAGCGGCTATGCGACCAGGCGCTCGCTTATTTTCGTAGCCCGCCCTCGATTTGACGACGGCGCGCCTTCGCAGCGACCGAGCGCCATGGCGTTATTTCTTCTTTCTCTTCGGCACCTTCTTGCCCTTCTTGCGCGCCTTTGAGAGCCCGATGGCAATGGCCTGTTTGCGGCTCTTGACCTTGCCGCCTTTTCCACCCTTGCCGCTTTTCGCTTTTCCCCGCTTGTAGCGGCGCATCTCGCGCTCGACTTCCTTTCCGGCTCCCCGTGAATATTTCCGCTTGCGCTTCTTGGCCATCCGAGCCTCCTCACGAACAGAATGTGAAAGTAGCAGGCGCAAACCGCTCAGCGGGCGGCACCGGCCCTGCGGCGGCTATAGGGGGAACGGTTGCTTGGCCTGAGCGAAATTCGTTCGCGCTGGGCCTTGCTGCGCACGGCGGCCGGCGTGCGGCCCATCTTGAGGCTGATCACGCCCGTCGGCGTGTTCGCGTGCGCGAGCCGGCGCAGCGTTCCCAGGTCTGTCCCGCTCCACGGCTCCTTGAGATGACGCTTGTACTTCGGATGGGCTTTGCGCGGGCCTTTCCGGCCGATGGGGGAGCCGGCCCTTTGCCAGGCCGGTTTGGACGAGCGCTGCGATGCCATGAACACCTCCGTCTTTTCATTTCTCCCCGGCTCGCCTCCGGGGCGAGTGACTCAACCTTCGACGACGGTGGTGACAACGTGTCATGAGTCGTGAAGTTCCGGCCGGATCGTCGCGGAACCCCGCCGCCTGCAGCCGCGTTCGCTTTGGCGCGTTGTGGAGAGCTGGCATGAGGACGCGGGTTTTCGCGGCCGTCGGCCTGCCGCCGTCGGCCGTGTTGCCTTCGCCGATGACGACGACGGGCTTCTCGAAAGCTGGATGATAGGTCAGGGCGGCGACAGCGCGGCGCAAAAAAATCCCCGCGGGGTCGTCATCTGCGGTCGTCGCTGAGACTTCACCGGCGCTCCGTCGATAACGACATTTCCGAAAAGCCGTCGATCAAGTCGCGCGGGACGGCCGGCCGTCGCGGCGGCGTCCCTTACGCAGACGGCGCGGAACCAGCTCGGGGGCGGCCCGTTTGATTGGTGCCGTGCCGGTCGGCGCCTTTACATCCGGCACGGCGGCGAGCGCTGCGGCGAGGTCGTCAGCCCCGGGCGGGCCCGATCCGCTGCAGCGCGACCCCTCGAACGCGAGGGCCGGGACGAATGGAAAGCCTGCGTATGTCCTGGTCTTGGGATTGCGGCTTCGGGGCCTCCGCGGGCGGCGCGGAGATCGGCTGAACTGGGAGGAGGTCGAGTGCTGGCTCGCCAATCAGGGCGAGCCGGAGCGCCGCGGTGCTGCAACGGCTCTACGACAGCGGGATCAGTGCCGAGATCGTGTGGGGCCGCCACGGCCGGTTCAGCCTCCAGCTGGGTGACGCTCCGAACGGCTATCGCGCGCGGGGCGTGGTCAGCCGCTGGGAGGAGGCCCCGCTTGGCTGCGACCAAGTCTCGCCGGCGGACGCGGAACGCCTGCGGCGGACCGCTCTCGTCAAACCGATCATGGCGCGCTCGAAGCGCGCGGACTGACCGCGCGAGAACCCGGGTTGGTCGGCCATGACCGCCGCCTGATAACGCGGAAGGGGAAATTCCGATTTTTTTTATGGAACTCGGCGGCTCTCGATCTTATTATTTTGGGCGTGGGAATGATCAACCCGTGGCCAATCCCCATGCCGCACGCTCACGAACCCGATCCGGCCTCTCCGCCCCCGCGAAAACCGGCCTGTCCTGCCTGCGGCAAGGCCATGCGGCTCGTGGTGGCGAAACCCACCCATTACATCAATCTCGCTGACTGCACCTATCGGTGCGAATGCGGCGAGGAAGCGCAATACCTGCTGATGCGGCCGGATTAGGCCTACCCCCGTCCACCGCGAAAAAAGCCCCGCCGCGGAATGCGACCGGACGGGGGACGGAGGGGCAAGGCTGAACGCGATTGCGCGCCTCAGCCGCAAGGAGCGATCGGCTGGACCAACGCTGATCTGCGCACTTGGTTCCGCCATCCCACGCGCTCTCTGAACAAAAAAAACCCCGTCAGCGCGGCGGGGCTCGAGTGTTGGGAACGTATGGCAGCGGTGCCGCGTCTAATGTGCAAAGCAGCATGTTTTCTTGAGGCTCCGCGAGTTTGCGGGCGAGGAAACCTGCATGGCGCAGCGTTGGTTCTGTGGTCGATGGGGGTCTCTGTCGTCCTCGACTCGCGAGTCGCAACTGATGCCGATATCTAATTTCCTGAAAGGACGACGGTTCGATCCCGAGACCATGCGCATCATGGGGCTCGCGTTCGAGATGGCCCGGGCGGGGCTGCAATCCCC